>JAFGFK010000096.1 GCA_016931135.1 Candidatus Sumerlaeota bacterium
AATTGCCATGTATATCGAAAGATGGAAGAGTAATGACGTCTCCATAAATAATCAAACGCCCATTCCTCTTTCTTGATGAGTCCATTGACTAATTCCTTATCGTTCATTGTCACTGCTCCTTAGTGACGTGATTGAATCAATAATTCGATTTCTTTTATTAATTTTCCCTCTTTATTTCTTATGTCTGGAATCTTATGAAGAATCTTTTTCAGAAGCATTTCAATTGCCTTCGAACATTTGTCTGGATTATTCATGAGTTCCTGTTGAAAAAAATACAAGGCTCCTTGGTGATGGAAAATTCGAACGAGGTCAGAATTATTCTCGATTTCCCTGATGATAATATCCTGATTGAATTTAAAAAATAAATTAAGGAAAAATATCGTCTCTTTTTCATCGAGCGAAAGAGACATGAACTTTTTTTGAAAGACAGCGTTCTGGTAATTGGGGAGTATTTCGTTGCGAACCACATCATTCCATAATGGTTTATTAAACCAGTATAATGCGCTGTTCAGAAGAAATACCATTAAAATAGAATAATGGGCTATATCGGGCGCCGAGTGATTCCTGGTAGCATTCCAATTTTGAAGAATCTCTTCCCAAGGAGCGTTCACGCCATTCTCAAGTGCATTTCCCAGAATTTCGTGGAAGCTTTCTGAAATTGCGATCGGATTCGGCGTTTGCGATCCGGTAGCGCCAGCGATTTTATCAGAATGATCCATGACATCGTGTGAATCCATAATGACAGGTTTTATAAAATTCCTGTCATCTTCGACATCATCTGAATTTGAAATGATTGTTGAGTCACGCGGCGTATCAAAAAGGGGTAAAATTGTTGGCATAACCATGGGTGTCGAAACAACCGATTGTTTAACCGGAATGAAGGGGGGCGTCTTTGTTGGAACAGATGTCACGGTCGGGATAAGAAACGGCGTTTTTGATAGCGTCGTTTGAAAGCCGGTATATCCCCGGTAAGGATTTGTTTCAAAATTTTCCATCCCATCGAAATTTTCTCTTTTTCTATCCCTTTGAGATAAAATGAGAGAAGGATAAATAATGTATATATCCCATATCAGACATAAACCTAATATCAGAATGCCGCTTGTAGCAAAAAGAATACGACGAATTATTGTCAATTTTTCCCAGTAAGAAATAAGATCAAACCTTATCAGATTCAAGGATTCGCGGGGAAAAAACGCCCGCATCGCCCAAAATCCACGGTATAAAAGAGAGAGCGTAATTTTCCCTGGAAAAAAAAGAAGTATAAAAGATGACAGAAAGACAAGAGTAAAGAAAAAGCTCTGGAACTCAACAGCCTCTTTTACTCCCGGTATAAAAAAAGCGGACAAAGCCGATTTCGCCCGCTCCCTCAATGGAAGGGACCGTGATGACTCAAGATAATGTTGAATATATTGGGCGAATTTGGAGGCGGAACCAAGGCGTTTCTCCTTCGCTTTTTCGAGACTGATATTCAATAGATTTTGTAACTCACTATCGGGTAAAGATGCTCCACTCGGAGGATCCGGACACTGTGTTTCATGAGCATTCCTAATGGTATCGTAAGTGGATTGCCTGAATGGCACTTCGTCATACAAAACAAGGTACAATAATATTCCGAAAGCGTAAACATCTGAGAAAACACTGGCTTCCTCACCTTTAAATAGCTCAGGAGCCATAAAGTATGGCGTACCCCATGCCCTTTTTCTTTTATGTAAAATTGAGGAGGTATCCAATACATCCTGGGCAATGCCAAAGTCCAGGACTTTCACGCAATCATTGGAAGTCACCATGATATTGCCGGGTTTGATATCCCCATGGATGATGCCATTATCATGAGCGGCATGAATGGCAAAAGCTGCTTCCATTAGAATTGTTAAACGTTTTCTTCTATCTGAATTTTTATGAAGCCAGATATCCAGGGTATCGCCCTCAACGTATTCCATTACTAAAAAGGTCTGGTTATCATGATCGAACAGATCGATCACTTTTACAATGCGATCATCTTTCAAACGGGCCAGCAATTGTCCCTCTCTAAGAATCTGACTTCTTTTTTGAGGAGCGTTGCTTATACCTTTGAGTCTCTTTAATGACCGCTTGATTTCCAGCTCTGTATGAAGAGCCAGATATACTTCCCCCATTCCCCCGGAGCCAATTTCACCTATGACCTCGTAACAATCATTGAGTATGGTTCCAGGCTTTATCATATCTATGTATCTCCTGAGTTGAAACTAATCTCTTTTATATGCAGTTCATACCAACATACCATACCCTTATATTTTTCCAATGAACGAATTCGTTCCGTTTGCTTCATACGAATAAAGTCATTGGACAGCTTGGTCAGGATTGATCTGGAGAGAACGCCATTGAAGCAGATAATCCAAAACACCTCTCCGCCCTTGAGGTCTTGAAGCAATACATGAGGAAATCTGTCTCTATGATAAACAAATAAAGGCTTGAAAGCGTCTCCCTTTTTCACGTCTTGCCGAAAAACAAGCCAATGACCGCTTTTCCATTCAGATCTCAGCAGAATGGAGCGATCCTCCAACTTTTCCACAAATATTTCCCCTTTCCCTAATAAAGATTTGTACTCGAAATCTTTTCTGGTTAAATCAAACGAGGAAATTACGGGCGATATTGTGGGAGAAGTCGCCTCTGAAGACTGTGATAGAGTGCCCGTTGTTGGACAAGTTTTTGGAGATGGGGCGGTGATTGTCTTTGTTGATAAAATATCGATCCCCATAGAAGGATTGGATGCGTATTCGCCTTGCTTTGGGATTTTGTCTGTTATAGGGGGTATGAGATCATCCGATTCAGGCTTTGTTTTGCCGTCTGCAGTAACAGTTTGTATTTCATCATGAAAATTATTTAAAAAGGGGAATTCCCGGAAAATATCATTTTTTATCATTAACGCCTCTTTTAACAAGGCGGATATGTAGAGCGTAAATAATGTGAAAAAAATAAGAATGAGTAAAGCAAAAGGAATATATCCCTTTAATAAATATCTCCCGAGAAATGGAAACGCGCTCGATCTCTCCGAAGTAGCATCCGAAACCTTCTCTGAAGATGATGGGGGACTTTTCTGAATATCCCGCTTCTTGGATGAAGAAGAATCCAATTGTGAATTTCTTTCTTGTGAAGATTTTGTATCTATGACAGATTTTTTTAAAAGATCCTCAATATCATGAGAAGAGACTTCCTTTCCGGTCAATTTAACATCAGGCAATATTTTTTGTATTTCCTTAAGGAGAGTATGCATTTGCATGGCTGATTGAATGCGGTTATCAGGATGTTTCTCTAAAGCCAGTAAAACAGCCTTCTCTGTTATGGAAGAAACATCTCTACGGATGGTACGAATCGATTGAGGACTTTCTTCCACCTGCATATTGCATAATGTATAATTGTTCTCATCATAAAATGGCGGATGTCCTGTCAGCATGAAATACAAGACCAATCCCAAAGAATAGATATCTGTTCGATAATCAACCTCCTGAGGATGGAGAATTTGTTCGGGAGACATATACTCAGGGGTTCCAATAGGTTGTAAGGTTAAAGTTTGTTGCGTTAATCCCCCAAATATATAGGAAAGACTGAAATCCAGAAGGACAATTCTGCCTGTATTATTTTCTTTCATGATATTGGAAGGTTTTATATCCCGGTGTACAATACCCATTCTATGAGCGTAAGAAAGCGCATCTGCTATATGAATGCCGACTTGGATCGCCTCTTCTTCTTTAAGACATTTATTGGGTTGAGATTTGACATATTTATCAAGATTTAGACCATCGATATACTCCAAAGCCAGATAAATCTTCTGTTCCTCGGGTTGCGCATTCTTGTCCTTTAAAACCTCCTCTTCAGGAAGGTACATTTGATATAATTTCAAAATATTATTGTGATTGAGTTTTGCCAACGCTCGAGCTTCACGATAAATACGCTGGATAACAAGTCCGGCGTCAGTGCCGAGTTCCTCGAGAGATTCGGCTGTTCGGATGGTTTTTAATGCAACGAAGCGATCCAGATTCTTTTCACGCGCCAAGAAAACGTATGCCATTCCTCCATGGCCGAGTTCCCTAATAATATCAAAATTCTTAAGGAAATCCTGACTCGTCATCATTTGATTCGCTTAACCACGCAAAATTATCCCTGGAAAAATTCTTTTTCTCAAGTTTATTTATTTTTTATAAAACCCCTGATTTAGAATGACAAAGACAATCTTTATCTCTTCATCATTAATATTTGATCTTTTTCCTGAAATATGAATTGCAGTCAAGTATATTTTTTATATATTTTGATACCGTGATCTTTTTTATTCATTATCCGAGAAAATCGAAATCGGGAGCAATCCCGCCATGAGGGGACTTCCTCTTGAAAGATCACAGGAATTAGATTGTCTTGTTTCGCAGTGAATCATTTTTAAATGGTTTTGCGCCTCGTTTTTCCGATTTTCTCAGGCGTTCGCACATAACATGAAGATCATATCCCGCTTCTTTTGCGATCTCTTCTCCAGCCTTCCGAACTTCCTCTATAATCGGATCCTGTATCTTTTCCGTTCCGGTTTTAGTCTTCATCTAACAATTCCTCCGGCGTACAAATTGTTGGGGTAGAGAAACCCTTTCTTCAGTAATAGGCAAACCTGGGAAATATGATAACGTCTCCAAGCGATCATTTGCAGCCTCTTTGTCCCCTCGCCCCGATTCTTCCAGTGTCAGTTGTGAAATATATACATTGAACCTGGAAAGGGAATTATTCCACTTTAGATTGCATACTTTATTTTATCTTTTCCATCAATATCTTTTTTAAAAAATGAAAATATTTTGTTCTTGCCAAATTATATTTTATTTTTCATATCTTACTGAATTTCTTACTGAATTTAATTTTCGGAGGTTTTGGCAATATGCAGGAATATGATCGACAAGACGCAAACTTTTATGATTATTACTCCCTCGGGATTCCGGGCGATGTGGAGTTTTATGTGGATGAGGCGAAAAAGGCAGGTTCACCGGTTCTGGAAATCGGATGCGGTACCGGTCGCATCCTGATCCCCACAGCCCAAGCCGGAATCTCCATCACCGGGCTGGATCGCGCTCCCTCCATGCTCGATATCTTACGGAATAAGATTACCGATCTTGATAAGAACACTCAATCCAGAATCCAAATCGTCGAAGGAGATATGCGGGATTTCTCCCTCAAGGAGAAATTCAAACTGGTTACCATACCCTATCGCGCTTTTCTGCATCTCCTTACATCCGAAGATCAGATTTGAGGAACTTGATCAAAAAGGCAAGGTGATCGAAAAATACTATTCCCCACTGTATCTGCGATATATTCACCGTTTTGAGATGCAGTATCTTCTGGAACTGTGCGGCTATCAGGTGAAGGCGTTATATGGTGACTTCAATAGGGGACAATTTCACTATGGGGGCGAACAAATCTGGATCGCGGGAAAAGTATGATCGAAAATAATATATCTTCGGCTGTTATGATAATAAAATGGATGGAGAAAATATGAAAATCAAAGGAGTCCTTTATATGGCGCTGTTTTTTTTGAATATGGTCGCTTCGGCAATCTCTCAGGAAAAGTTTGAAAATCTTTCCCCTGTTCCCTTTACCGATGTCGAAATCAAAGGCTCCCTTTTGTCCTTCTATCTCAAGATCGCTGAAAAGGGCGTTCTCCCGGCAAATATCGAACATTGCGAGAAAACAGGACGTCTTTCCAACTTCGATAAAGCATCAGGTAAAATCAAAGGCAAATTCGAGGGAACTTTCTTCAATGATTCCGATGTCCATAAGGTGATCGAAGGCGCCTCGTATATTTACGCCCTCACCAAAAATCCCCAGCTCGGGGAAAAACTCGACAAAATGGTCGAAAGCATCATCGCAGCTCAACAATCCAACGGATACCTGAATACTTATTTTACCCTGGAAAAACCTGATGAAAAATGGACAAACCTCCGCGATATGCACGAACTCTACTGCTCGGGACATTTCATCGAGGCTGCCATAGCGCACTTTCAGGCAACCGGAAAACGCAACATGCTGGATGCAGCCTGCCGCCTCGCAGATCACATCGATTCCATCTTCGGTCCAAATAAACGCCATGGAACATGCGGGCACGAGGAGATCGAACTCGCCCTTGTCAAGCTCTATAAAACAACAGGGGAAAAACGCTACCTGAAACTCGCGGAATTCTTCGTGGAGCAACGCGGGCGCGCCGATCAACGGGAAATCTGGGGAGAATATTTCCAGGATCATGAACCCGCAGAAGAACAAAATGAAGCGGTAGGCCACGCGGTTCGCGCCGCCTATCTCTATTGTGCAATGACCGATCTCATCCCTCTCACAAATCGCCCTGGATACATAAGCGCCGTAAATAACCTCTGGGAAAATGTGACAAAAAAGAAGATGTACATAACGGGCGGTATCGGCGCGCGACATGAGGGCGAAGCCTTTGGCGATGATTATGAACTCCCGAATGAATCCGCATACTCGGAATCCTGCGCCGCCATCGGAAACGCACTGTGGAATCACAGACTCGCCCTCCTTTACGGCGACGCAAAATACGCCGATACCATGGAACAGATAATCTACAACGGGATACTCTGCGCGGTTTCGATGGAAGGCGGAAAGTTCTTTTACGTGAATCCTCTGGCAAGCCGCGGCAATCACCATCGCCTCGAATGGTACGGTTGCGCCTGTTGCCCTACCAATATCCTCAGATTCATCCCTCAAATCGGCGAGTATGTTTACGCCCGCAACGAAAAAGAAATCTTCGTGAACCTGTACGTTGCGGGAAGAGCGAAAATTCGTCTCAATGATCAGGAGATTTTCCTGTTGCAGGAAACCGATTACCCCTGGAACGGAAATATCAGGATTGCAATCGATGCGAAAAATCCCGCTGATTTTTCCCTGCTCCTTCGCATTCCTTCCTGGTGCGAAAATTGGAATGCAAAATTAAATGGAGTTAAGATCGAGAATCCCAAAATCGAAAAAGGATATTTGATAATTACCCGTAAATGGGAAAAAGACGATTATATAAATCTTTATGTCGATATGCCGGTTCAAAGAATTCAGTCTCACCCCAACGTCAAATCCAACCAGGGAAGAATCGCCCTTCAAAGGGGTCCCATCATTTATTGCGTCGAATCCTGCGATCATTCCGAAAACGTTTACAGCCTTTCCCTCCCGCGCCATGCAGAACTCAAAACGGAATTCCGCCCCGATATATCGTGCGGCGTTGTCGTGATAAAGGCAAAAGCCCAGATGCTCGAAAATGAATCCGTTTCCGATGGATTGTATTTTCCCGTGAAATCAAAAATCAAAGAGATCGAAATGACAGCTATCCCATATTTTGCGTGGGACAATCGAGAACCCGGAGAAATGCTCGTTTGGATTCCCGAATATCTCAACCTTACTCGGAATTCCACAATGGGAAACGCTGTTCCCAAAGCCTCCCATTGCAATCCGGGCGATTCCGTCTTCGCGATTTGCGATGGCGTCGAACCCAAAAACTCTTCCGATGTGAGCGTTCCACGCTTCACCTGGTGGGATCATAAGGGAACAAAGGAATGGATCCAGTATGATTTCAGAACTCCGCGAAAAATTTCTGCGTGCGAGATTTACTGGTTCGATGACGAACCTGCAGGCGGCGGTTGCAGAATCCCCGAATCCTTTCGGATACTTTACAGGCAAGGGGAGAACTGGGAACCAGTTCCCCATCTTGAAAAATTATCCCCGGAAAAAGATCGCCTTCAGAAAATTACCTTTTCACCCTTGCAGGCAAATGGAATTAAAATCGAGGCGCAGCTTAAAAACGGCTTCTCCGGCGGCGTCATCGAATGGAAGGTTTATTGATAATCAAATTCCGCATTCCCTTCGTGGACTTCGAGCCTTAGTGGCGGAAAATAAAAAGCCTGTGGTTAATCGATAAACCTTTCTTCAAACCCCGAAATTTCCGACACGTCGAATTTCCCTTGACAACGATTCGTGGCGTTCATTAGCTATTCTTTCTGTAATTGTTTCATTGAAATCGTATCACAGCGTTCGTTTTTTCGTGGGCCCATAGCTCAGTTGGTTAGAGCCACCGGCTCATAACCGGTTGGTCCAAGGTTCGAGTCCTTGTGGGCCCACCATTTA
>JAFGFK010000097.1 GCA_016931135.1 Candidatus Sumerlaeota bacterium
AAGTTAAACATGTGGGAATTGCGGGAACCGGAATGTATGTGCCAGAAAAACGTCTGACCAATGCCGACCTTGAAAAAATGGTGGAAACAAGCGATGAATGGATCACCACACGTTCGGGCATCAAGGAACGCCATATATGCGCCCCGGATGAGACTACCTCGGATATTGGATTGAAAGCGGGCGTACAAGCCTTGGAATCAGCGGGAATGGAACCGGAGGAACTGGACGCCATTATTTTCGCCACATTTACCCCTGATACGCTATGTCCATCGACAGCCTGTCACCTTCAGGGAAAAATCGGCGCCAAAAACGCCCTTGCCTTCGATCTTTCCGCAGCTTGCTCAGGTTTTATTTACGGATTGACTGTGGCAAAAGGTCTTATCACCACAGGCGTATGTAAAAACGCCATGGTCCTTGGCGCGGAAGCCATGTCCAAGTTTACCGATTATCAGGATCGGGGCACATGCGTTCTGTTTGGAGACGGCGGCGGAGCGGTCATAGTGAAAGCCGACGCCCCCGATGGACGTTTACTGGGAGAATACCTTTGCGCCGATGGAACCATGGCGGAACATATCATCATTCCCGGAGGGGGGTCCCGTAATCCCTGTTCCCAGAATATGCTCGAAAACAGACTCAACTATATCAAGATGGCTGGCAACGAGGTCTTCAAGTTTGCCGTCCGTATCCTGGTTCATTCGGTGGAAGAAGCCCTTTCCCGGTGCGGTCGTTCCGTGCAGGATCTGTCCCTGATTGTTCCCCATCAGGCAAACTACAGAATCCTGGATGCAGCCGCGCGCAAGATGGGACTTCCCGATGAAAAGATGTTCAACAACATCGCCAACTATGGAAACACATCAGCCGGGACAATCCCGATCGCGCTGTACGAGGCTCTTCATCAAGGGAGAATCAAAAAAGGCGACCTTCTCAGCCTTGTGGCGTTCGGCGGTGGAATGACCTGGGGTTCTATTGTCGTTGAATGGTAATCCCTGAAAAGATCCTTTTTTCATTCATTCACGAAAAACCTGGAAATCCGTAATCTTTCCTTACCCGAAACAAACAAACATTACAATATTTTAGATTGGTAATAATAATATTATTATATTTGTTTAAAGCCTTTAAAATCATATTTCCGCATAATCAAAGGATACCCTTCCCGAAAGTAATGTTATCTTCCGGCAAAGCGTAATAAAAATCAACATCTGACACATTTCTTCATTGACAATCATATATATATGCAACATATTGTACTTTGTATTTCGCTTTGGATGGGCATAAGATAGAGAAACGGAATTTTTTGAAAATCTACAAAAACCGGACTTGAAATGAGCAATTTGTGTTTTATTTTTCCCGGGCAAGGCTCTCAGTACGCAGGAATGGGAAAGGCTCTTTTTGACCGCTACGAGATTGCCCGATCCACATATAAAAAAGCGGATGATATTTTAGGGTATTCCCTGAGCAGCGTCTGTTTTGAAGGGCCGGAAGAGGAATTAAGAAAAACCGGAAATACCCAGCCGGGGATTTTTGTCATCAGCGCCATAGTTCAGACTATTCTGAAAGATGCGGGAATCAAGCCCCTTGCCACGGCAGGACACAGTCTCGGTGAATACTCGGCGCTTTATGCCGCCGGATGTCTTTCGTTCGAAGACGCCCTTCACCTTGTGATCGAGCGGGGAAAAGCCATGAATAAGGCGTCGGAATCGAGAAAAGGTTCCATGGCTGCGGTGATAGGGCTGAATGTATCCCGAATCAACGAGATTTGCGGAAATGTCGCCGATAAGGGAATCGTACAGATAGCCAATATCAATTCTCCCAACCAGCTGGTGATTACCGGAGATTCGGAAGCGGTCAAAATTGCCATGGGAAAAGCGAAGGAAGCGGGCGCAAGCCGTGTTATCCCCTTAAGCGTTCACGGGGCGTTTCATTCCCCTCTGATGGAGGAGGCGGCGAGCCGTATGAAGGATGTCCTGGGAGGGGTCAATATCCAGGAACCTGAAATTCCATTTGTCAACAACGCTGATGCGGCTTTTTTAACAGATCCCGAATCCATCAGGGATTCCCTCATACGCCAGGTTACCAGCTGCGTCAGGTGGGTAGCGTGCATGGAGAAATTGATGGAACTGGAGCCCCGGGGCATGGTGGAAGCCGGACCCGGAAAAGTCCTTGCCGGTTTGGGACGCAGGATTGCGAAAGACCTGGAGATTTATCCCTGCGAAACGCCGGAGCAGATCGAGAAAATCGCCCATGCTCAGTAAAAATTTTTCGGGTCTATCAAAATAAAATAGACGCCTTTCCCCGAAAATATCAAGCAGGAGGAAAAAGGGGACATGTTATCAGGCAAGGTAGCGCTTGTAACCGGAGCCGGAAGAGGAATCGGCCGCGCCATCGCCCTTTCACTCGCCAGGCAGGGCGCCGATGTGATTGTCAGCGATATCATGGCAAAGACAGCGGAAGCCGTCGCTGATGAAATAGGCGTCATGGGAAAGAAATACCTGGCAACGGTGTGCGACGTATCCCGATATGAAGATTGTCAAAACCTGATCGATGCCGGGAGTAAGGCGTTCGGAAAAATCGACATTCTTGTCAATAACGCCGGCATCACAAGGGACAATCTGGTGATGCGTATGAGCGAGGATGAGTGGGATAGCGTGCTTGCCGTCAATCTCAAAAGCGTATTCAATTGTTGCAAGGCGGTCAGCCGGATCATGTTGAAACAGAAAGGGGGTCGCATTGTCAACATCGCCTCCGTTGTGGGAGTGATTGGGAATCCGGGGCAGGCAAATTATTCCGCAAGCAAGGCGGGCGTGATTGGATTGACAAAGACCCTGGCAAAGGAATTCGCTTCGCGGAGCATCACGGTAAACGCCGTGGCTCCGGGTTTCATCAAAACAGCCATGACGGATGTTTTGAAGGATGAAGCAAAGCAAGCCCTCCTGAAGATGATTCCCCTGGGAAGAATGGGAGAGCCGGAAGATATCGCCAACGCCGTGATATTCCTGGCGTCTCCTTTTGCCTCATATATAACCGGGCAGGTTCTGCTCGTAGATGGAGGTATGGCAATGTAAAAGTCGTATAAAAAATTTTTTAAATTGTAATCGGGCCGCAATTTTCCCACAAAAAGCGCCCTATTTCTACCGTTCCAGAGACACGTTCTCGTTCTATCCCCAGTTCTTTCAGATAAAGCCTCATTCCAGGTACCTGCGTATATAAAAAATTAACAGTTCCAGTTATCTGAATCCTGTTTTCATACCAGATCATTTACTTGAGGAGTTCCAACTCGCGGCCCGATTTTTATTTGAGATCAGGGCTGTATTTTACAGGGATAATTTGTATTCCCCCCCTTTTTTTTATTGCTGAAACCGGAAAGAAACAGTAATAAACTCTCGATATTCTCTTTAATATATTGAATACATCGGAAACAAAAATAACGGCATGCATAAATTCATATATCACAGGGAGGCGAGAAAATGAAAATCGTATCTGCTTTCTTATTCCTTACTTTTCCTCTTTTCTTCTTCAGTAATCCCGCATTTGCGGATAAACAACTCAAATTGATACCGGCGCCGAGAGAAATCAATTTTGAAAAAGGCGAAATTACCCTTACGGAAGATTGGAAAATTTACGTTCCCGGAAACAAGGCGGAAGACTTTTTTGCGGCAGAACTTCTCTCCGGCGAGGCGGACGCCTGTATCGGATACAAGTGGGAAATTGTTCGGAAAAAACCAGAAAAACGCTGTATCCTGCTGGAGAAACACCCTTTTGATTCGAGTGAACCGGAGCTGTTTCTGGAACAGGGTTACGTCCTGGAGACCAGCGATGACGTCATCACGATCCGGGGAGCTGCAGACGCCGGACGCTTCTACGGAATACAGACTATGAGGCAAATCCTTCGCAATGCGGTGAACAAGTCTATCCCTAAACTCAGGATCAAGGATTATCCTTCTCTGGAATGGCGTGGAATCTCCGATGATATCAGCCGCGGACAGGTTTCCCACCTGGAAGATTTCAGGGAAATCGTGCGCGACCTGGCATTTTACAAAAAGAATTTGTATCAACCTTACATAGAGGATATGTTCCTGTTTGATACGGATCCCAAGATAGGAAGCGATCGGGGCGCTGTAACCAAATCTGAGATGGAAGCTCTGGTTCGGGAGGCTGCGCAATTTCACGTTGTGGTCTCCCCTGTCTTTGAGTGCCTGGGGCATCAGGACCGCCTGCTGTCTCTTCCCGAAAACCGCAAATACGCAGAAATCGACGATCCGGATGGACGTCCCTGGTCATTTGCCCCCGTGAACGAAGAGACCTTCGATTTTGTCACGAAATTGGTCGACGAAATCGCCGTTCTCACGCCGTCGCCTTTTTTTCACATAGGCGGTGATGAATCCTTTGACGTAGGCAGGGGACAAAGCAGAAAAATGGTGGAGAAATACGGCGTGGGACGCGTTCATGCGGATTATTTCTCCCGCCTCAACAGTTATATAAATGTGAAACACAACCGCAAAATGATGGTTTATGCGGACATGATCCTCAGGCATCCCGAGGCAATGGCGTTCATGCCGAAAGATTGCGTCATGATCGACTGGCGATACAATCCTGATGATGATTTCAAAACCGTCGCCCAATTGAAGGAAGCCGGATTCGAGCATATCATGACAAGCCCCGGCATCTGGAGCTGGGCGTCCTATTATCCGAATTTTTCCAGGGCGTTCCGGAACATCGCCCACGCAGCCGAAGCCGCAAAAAAGGAAAATCTCTCGGGTTGCGTCACGTCATCCTGGGGCGATAACGGGGCGGAAAACCTTCGCCAGAACAACTGGCCCGGATTCGCCTATTCCTCAGCGGCGCTCTGGGAAAAGGATACTCCCGATCCGGATCGTTTTCTCAGAAGGTTCGTCGCCCTTCACTTCGGCGATGATTCGGAAGAACTTGCCGAAGCCTTACGTCTCCTGGGATGGTATGATTACCTCGAGACCAGTTATCTGGGAAACATCTTTCACAAAACAGTCAAATTGAAAACACAGGATAAGGAATGGCTGGATAAACTGGAAGAGCTTTCCCGGAACATGGAAAAAGTGAAAGAACTGACAAAAGGGCGCAGGGGTAAATTGCGGTTCAAGAAAGACTATCTCGACATTGTGGATCACGTCGTTCGACGGAATCTCTACATTGTCAGGAGAGACAATGCCCTGAATCGCATTTCTGAAATTTTGGAGCAGGAGGAGTCGGGAGACATTCCATCGGAGAATCAAAAACAGGTCATCGATGAATTGATCGGCCTCCGGAATGATCTTGCAGAGTTAGCTGGCGAATATCCGGAGCTCTGGCTTGGGAGAAACAAATTTCCGAAGCTGGATGATAATATGACCCGTCTCCATGGAGAGATTGCGTTTTTACAGGATTATATCGTTCGGGCATTGAGGGGGGAACTGACCGGTGAAAGACCTCCCTGGGGGCAATGGTTCTGGTACCCGGATGAAAATCCTGCGGTAGAAACGGAGGAAGGAACCCGTTATTTTGTCCGCGCGGTGAATCTGGAGGAATTGCCCGCAATTGCGACGATTCAGGGTTGGGCGGATGACAAAGCGACGGTTTATATCAACGGACACAGAACCCTGAGCGTCGGGTATAATGATCGTCCAAGAAACAGGGAAATCCTCTCCCGGTTGAAAAAGGGAAGAAACATCCTTGCCATAGAGGCATACAATTCCATTGGCGCAGCGGGAATCTTATTGGAAATCAACCTCGAGTTCAGCGATGGAAGCAAATTGCAGATAACAGGGGATGAGGGATGGCTGACAACGGACAAGGAGATCAAAAACTGGAACATTCGACCTCCCAAGGGCAGGAGCTGGAAGAAAATCAAAATCCTGGGAACCGGGCTTATGCAACCCTGGGATTTCATTGATTGGTAGGGCATGGGGCGTCAGATATTTGACACAATGGCGTTGTTCTTTATCCAAAGGCGTCCATCGGCGAAGCCGGAGCCGAAATAAATACTGCCCCCTTGTGTTTTGCCATCGGGGAAAAAGGTGAAGGTTGCGGGAGTTTTCGAGCCATCGGGCCATTCATATTTTGTGAATTTGAATTTTTTCTTCAGGATATTTTCAAAATTAAAATCATCCTCGAATGTAGTACCCCCATCTGCATCCGTCCCTTTTGTAACACGGATCTTGTTTGTTCCAATAATGAATTCCACCCGGACAATCGTGTTTTCCTCCCGCGCAATCCTTTGATATGAATACAGGGAGCGTTGAAGAACGGGAATCGTATTCCTCAAGGCTGCCATATCCACTGCGCCCTGGTAGGAAACCAGGCTGAGGGAGCTGAGAATGCTGATAATGGCAACGCACATCAGGAGTTCAATGAGGGAATATGCGCGCTTCCTCATTATCCCTTGATGACAAAAAATCCGCATTTATCAGAAACCTCCTCTCTTTCTTACTTTTTTTTGTTTCACTATAATAGACGTGCCAGGTATGGGGGTGGTTGACAATCATTATATTTTTTTTATTTTCCAGGTAAAAAAAGTTGATTTTTATTGCCATCCATCCCCCGGTTGTCGTATAAATACAATATAAGGGATAAATATAGTCTGATTTTTTCGTTGCACAGGGGGACATATTTATGAATAGATGCTACAGGGAAAGAATTCTTTATTTTCTCACCGTTTTTCTTTTACCTGTTTATATCTTATGCGAGGAACTCATCATCGATCCATCCCAGGTTGATTCCAAATCGAAAATCCCGCCATCTAATTTACCGAAGGTTGATGGAAGGGCATTTACTGGTTATAGCGAGTTTACAGTCAAAATCGATCCCAAAAACCAGGGCGTTCTTCTGAGGAGAAAATTCGACAAGAATATCGAAAATCAAAAGGGACTGGTTTATGTGAACGGGGCAAATGCAGGAGAATGGTTCACGCCAGGGAAACCCCAGGAAAAAGAAGTCTTTATTGCGGAATCGGAATTCGTCCTCCCCGAATCCCTTACAAAGGGAAAGGATGCAATCACCATCAGGATACGTTATGGAGGCGGCTCTGTTGACTGGAATGAATTCTCCTATCAAATCCTTTCCAAAGTGGGGGGACAATATAATGAGACGGATACCCTGGATATCAGAAACAGCGCCTCGGAAAAGTCTCACAAATATATCATTGATAAACAGACATGGGAGGGAGAGCGGGAGATTATGCGGTATCTGACGAATGTCGTTCTTCCGATCAATAAGAAAAAACAAGTTGAGGGCGATCTTGTGTTCCTGGATGGAAGGGCATTCAAGGGGAGCTCGGAATTCACTGTACGGATAGCGCCGGATAATGACGGGGTTCTTCTGCGAAGGGCATACCACAAAATCATACCCAATCAAAAAGGCGTCTTGTCCGTCAATGGCGCCCGCATCGGGGAATGGTTTGAAAAGGGAGGGGGAAATGATATTGCCGATACCAATTTTCTGATTCCCGCCCGATATGCTCGTGGGAATAGTTACCTGAAAGTGAAAGTGACTTTTCTCAGTTCGGATAACGACTGGAATGAGTTTCATTATTGGGTTTTTTCAAAAAAAGGGGGGGAATTCATTTTAACGGATTCTCTGGATGTCGGGAATACCAGGGATGAAAAATCTCATGGATATAAGATTGAAAAACAGACATGGAACAGTATGCATTGCGCCCTGGTGATCAATTCGGACATCAATTTTCCCAGGGAAGAGAATGCGAATATCTTTCCGGCTGCGGAACATACCCCCGCGCTTTCCGTTGTATGGCTGACGAAACACGAGGAGGCGCAAGCCTTGAGCCGCACATCGCAGCGCCCCCTTCTCATGATTTTTTACAATCCCAGCCACGCCACCGCACAATGGGTCGATTCACTTCTCTTTAACAACTCTTCCGCCGAACCGCTTTTAAGG
>JAFGFK010000098.1 GCA_016931135.1 Candidatus Sumerlaeota bacterium
ATCTCGGAAAGAATAATGTCAACAGGGATACTGGCGCCTGAATAGCGAACGTTATCATTTACCATAATAAAAAGAGCGCCAGACTTCATAATTCGTGAGCACTCGTAAATAACGCAAGCCATTTCATAAAAGTAACCTCGCACCATTCGCGGGATTCCATTGTTATTGAGCAAACCAAGATCTTTCTGTTCATTAAGGTATGAAAGAACAACCTGTAAGAGCTCCTGGTTATCCGCAACGCTTACTGGAAGCTTCCACTTAGGATTATGAGATAAAATGTCTTTTGTTCGATTTTCTACGGTACAGCTAAGCATTTCCTGGCGCAGTTTAGCCAATCCCTTTTCGTCGATTCCCAGCAAGGCTAGTTCCAAGGCGTACGTACGGGTATAGTCATAACGATTACAGTAAGGGGGCGAGGTAATAATACAGTCAAAGGATTTCGTCTTTAGATTTGGAAGCAGTGATAAACATGAACCTGGATGAAGAATTACTTCCCCCTTTAATCGCGTGGCTGCAAATAAATCATCCGGAATATCTACGGCGCGCAAATCTGATATTATCTCATTCAATTTTTCGGTCATCGCCTGGTCAAAGGGAAGAATCTCGCCTTTGTCGAAAATCTTTTTTACCTTACATCTCCCAGCACGGTAGTCCCAACGTAAGTATTGACCATCCTTTCGGGTATAGCTTACAGATTCGAGAATGCAGAGAAAAGCGAAGAACAGCGTCGCCTTGACTGGTTCATTCTCCTCTTCCAAAGCCGCCAGGAAGCTCCCCATCTGTTCGATTGTTTCTAAAGGATACGCTCCTTTAGTTATTCTAAGTTCGTTAATTTTCCGTTTAGTTTTTGCGCTGCTCCATGGACGAACATCCCGCCAAAACTCCAATTGCTTGATATCATACGGTTTTAAATCCGATTCGATGACTTTTCTGGTTTCAATGATAGTTTGTCCGATAGGAAGAAGTTCAATGCCTTCGGCTTTCATTCCATGCCTGCTGGCTGCGAACAGAGCGGTGCCGACTCCGGCAAATGGATCTAGAAGCGTCCCACCCGAT
Source organism: Candidatus Sumerlaeota bacterium (assembly GCA_016931135.1). Taxonomy (GTDB): domain Bacteria; phylum Sumerlaeota; class Sumerlaeia; order MWCT01; family MWCT01; genus JAFGFK01. The sequence continues at coordinate 1,057 of JAFGFK010000098.1, forward strand.
ATCTTCTGTTTATTCAAAAGGTACTCAACAAGTCCTGCGGAGAACGCCTCTTTATATTTGAACCATCGATATACCGCCCTACCTTTGTTTGCTTGAAAGCTTACGAGAGAACGAGTAAGATTATTGTCAACGCCAAGCCTTTCAGCCCACTTCATTTCGTAATCCTTATTAAGGCGTTCAACAATCTGCAACTTAGGGTTTGCTGAACCTCTATATTTATTCGTTTTATCCCCTTTTGAACTATCTTTATCCATGAAGGAAAGGATAGGCGTGTCGAATAGAGTTATCTGATCTGAATTTCCGGAAAAAGCCATTGCCTTATTCTTTTTCAATCAAATTTATCAATGAATCATAAAAAAGAGGTCCCGGATATGTCAATAGATTAAAAGGACAGGACTTTACAGAATTTTGGGATATAACATAAAGAGTTATTCGATAGCTTCGAAGATCAAAGAATGGCGCGTGTGTTTTTACGTCGAAGGGAATGTGGATTACGGTGCGACCTTCATCGGATTCAGCGGCGCCGTCCTTGTGATAGGGATTGTGCGGGGGCGCTGGCAAAATCACGCTTGCGGTTTCCGGGAGATCGATCTTCCAATCCGCATGGGAAATACTGCCGCCGGCTTTCTCGGGTGATAGTTCGAGGCGGTCGCCCTCGAGTTCGAATTTCTCCCCTTTCCCTGTTACAAGGTTTTTTTTCAGGTGGGGGATCAATCAATGTCAGGCGCGCGAAAGAGGAAGCCCGGATTTGCCCGCGCTTTCCAGGATGTATTCCAATGTTCGTTCATCCCGGGGGAAATGCGTATGATCCTATCCCGCCCTTTCCATCATCATTCCGCATCCTGACATTCCACGAAAATATTGTCTTTTTTGATGCGGATCGTTACTGCGCCGTTTCGATCGGTGCGGAATATTTTTTCGGAGTATTTTTCAAGGCTTTTCAGCGTCTCCCTGTGGGGATGTCCGTGCCGGTTTCCCTCGCCAACCGATATGACGGATATCCGGGGGCTGACCTTCTGCAGAAAGATGTTCTCCGAGGCGTCCCCGCTTCCGTGATGCCCCACCTTCAGAATATCCGCATCCAAATCCACTCCTGATGCGACCATGGATAACTCGGCGTCGCGGGATGCGTCGCCTGTAAAAAGAAAAACGAATTCGCCTGTTTTCAATCGAACCACAACAGAGCGGTCGTTTTGACTCAAATTTTCGGGAACAGGTTCTGGGGGATGCAGAATGGAGATGTCCGCGCCTTCAAATCCCTCGATTCGATCTCCCCTGCATACTTTGACTCTCTCAACTCCCCAATCCTTTAATTTTTCATCCCATTCCCTGTAAAGAGGGGTAGATACTCCCTCTCCCGCTTCAAAGGCGTATCGAACGAAAAAATGATCCAGGATAAAGGGCAGCCCTCCCAGATGATCCGCATCGGGATGGGTGAGGATGATAGCGTCTATCGAGTCATTTCCCCGGTTCTCGAGGAAAGGCGTTATCACATCTTTTCCCATATTGCGAGGTTCGTTCAATCCCCCATCGATGAGGAGATTGCCTCGATCGGAAAATTCCATATATATGGCGTCGCCTTGCCCCACATCCAGGAAGAAAACCTCCAAGTCATACCTGGGCGTTCCCAGGATGGGGAACCAGATCAACAGGGCGATCAATATAAGAAAGGTTACGCTGAATCGGACGGCGCGATCCGGAATCCATTCCTTTCTTTCGAGCGCCCAGTTCCCTCCGAAAATAAAACCATAATAGATTCCCCAGAAAAACCAGGGCAATGGCTGGATCGTTATGGCGGAAAAAGGGATGCGGGAAAAAATCCCCACAGTCATTCTCAAAACATGGATCGGTTGAATCAGCGTCCATCCTGTAAAGGGGGCAAGTTCGGGGATCGCCATCGCCAGGACGCTGTGCCCCAATCCGAGAACAAGGGTGACATAGGAAAGCGGTATGGCAAAGGGAGAGGCAATAATGGATACAAGGGAGACCTTGTGATAATACAAGGCAAAGACAGGCAAAAGAACGATCTGAACGGACAAAACGGTGAACATGGCGGTCAAGACATACTGGATGAATCCATAGACAAAAGGAAACTTGATTTTAGAGCGGTCCGGTTCGGGGATGAAATGTTTTCTGAAAAAGGGCATGAACAGGAAAATGGCGAAAACGGATAAGTAGGATAAGAGAAAATCGGGTTGGAACAGCGTGCGGGGATTGAAGACAAGAATCCAGAACGCTACAAAGGATAAAGAGGAGAGTCCCTCGATGGGGCGTTTCCTTCCCGGAAGGAAATGGGAACCTAAAAGGCAGGTGATCATGAGGGCGGATCGGATTACCGGCATCCTCAAACCGGTCAGGATGGCGAAAAACCATATTCCCCCGATAGTCAGAAATGAAACATGAGAGAATCTCAATCCCAGAAGTCTCAGGAGGAAGTAAAAAAACAGGGCGATCATGCAGGTATGAAGACCGCTCACGGAAAAAAGGTGGATCAGTCCCGTGTTTAAAAATATCTCACGGTCATGTTCGTTCATATCATAACTCGAACCGAGGCAAAGCCCCTTGATGAGGGCTGCGTCATTTTCCGTCATGACGCGTTCAAAATTCCGCTCGCATTCGAGGCGGATTTTATGGATCGCATGAAACATTGAGTTCCTGATCGATCTTTTTCCATCCGGAAGGCTTGTCTCGAATTCCTTATCAGAACGAATGCGGAAAATAAGATGAATTCCCTTTTGAGCGAGAAAGGCGCGATAGTTGAAAAGAGTGGGATTCCGGAGGCTTCGGGGCGTCATCGCGCGGGATTCGATCTTGATGAGATCGCCCGGCGCCGGATCATGAGAAAGCATTTTTCGCGCGGCATCGCTTGAAAAATACGCAAGCGCCTTCGTATCGAGCGGCTCGGATTTTTCCCCGGATACGATCCTGATATCACCGATGATAACCCTGATGGAATTGTATTTTCTCTCGCACTCGCTTTCAATCCTGGCGTTTATGGCGATCGAGGGAAGTTCCGATATCCTTCTCACGGCGTTTTCGATGGATTGTTCATTTTCCCGCAGGATGATCTGTTGATAGACGCCTATGAAGAGAACCGCAAGAAACAGAAGGGAACCGTTCGGAGGGGGCGTATGGGCGTCTCTTTTCCTTATACAGGAAAAAGACTGGGAGATAACCAGGAAAACAAGGCAACAAAGGATAAGCCAGGATGGAGCGGGAAGGAATGTTCCGAGGGCGCGACCTGAGACAAGCAGGATCAGGAGAAAAAAAGTCGGTCTTTTGATTCCTTGCATGAAACTCACGATCCCGGATTGATTGGAATATTTCAGAATGTTATAATACTTTCGTTAGTATTGAAAACAGGGTTTGGCAATAAAATAATGCTTGAATGAATCGGGGAAGCCAGGGAAGGGTATTGTATTTTCAAATGGAATAGGAAAGGGTGGATCATGAATCTGAAAAATGCGCTCTATGGTTTCGCTGTTATTGCGTTTGTTTTGAATTTCACTATTTCCTGTACAAGGGGGACATCCCCTCGATCCGGATTTTCGATGGAAACCAGCCCGCTTATGGAATATTTTCCCGTGAACCCGCAGGTCTCTTATGTTTACAAGGTTGACCTGGAGGATCAGAGCCACGAACGCACCCTGAAATGGCGTCCTGCCGGAGAGAAGCGGGAATCTCCTATTTACGCCCTTACCGATGGAAAGGATTTTACCAAGGTATATGAATTCAGCGCCGATTCGGTTACCCTGCGCGGCATCACCCTTTTCGAGGAGGTCACTCCGCAACTCTATCAGGGGGTGAATCCCTGTTTGCGTCTCCCCCTGAAAGTGGGAAACAAGTGGGAGATCGACGCCCTGTTGAAGACTCCGGCTACCGTGATTCATCAAACAGGATGGGGCAGGATTGTCCGGAACGAAAAGATAGAAGTTCAGGCTGGAACTTTCGATGCGATCAAGGTTCTTTTCAACGTAACCAGCGAGTATCGGGTGAAAAACACGGATGAAAAATCCTATGTCACGGCGCAGTTTGCGATCTGGTACGGAAAAGGCGTGGGAATGGCGCTGCAGAAAGGCGCGGCGTTCATCGAGAAGGAGAGTCGCACGGTTACGTTGAACCAGGAGCTTATACAATGTAAAATGTAAATTGCAAATTGATCATTGGCGGGGGGTGGATTGCGGGTTGATCTGAAAACCCCAATCCCCAATCCAAAATCCATGGGGGGTTACTTCGGGTAAATGGTGAGGCGGGCATTATAAACTCCCGCCCGGGGATCATGGGGGGAACCGAGGATGTTATTCCCCATGTAGAATACGGCAGTTCCTTCCTCTTTCCTTTCCCGTTGAGAAAGGTGGAAATTTATGTCTGTATTATCCGCTGCGGCGAGGGCGTAAAACTTGATGGTAGCCATGACGCCTTCCTGAATCAGGATATCGCTTTTGGAAATGCCATTTTTATAAAGGATTCTTCCGGTCTGGTTATAAGCTTGATTCTTGAAAAGAAAGTCAAACGGAAATTTTTCATGGTAGAGCCCGTCGAATATGTTGACATCCCTGGTAATCCAGTTGTCTTCATCATAATCAACCACGCAGAGGGTCTTCGGATCAAACCGTATATCGAGAGAGATATTATCAATCGGAAGGGCTTTCGGATTACGGAAGTAAACGTCAACAAAGAAAACCTCCCCATCCTTTAAGGGTTTATCAGGGGATTTGAGCGCGAGAATCACGCTCCCGTCTCCCGAAATGACATTGGATTCTTTTCGGAATATCTCCCATTCGTTCGAGAATTCATCAACATCCTCCCCGCTTTCCGCATCCAGAACGACATTTTCAGAAACGGATGTGATGTGGGCGGGAATAAATCCGTCATTGCCGATGTCGGGTTCCCCGAGGATATCGACGCCATTTTTAAAAAGCCCGGAACTCTTCCCCTGGAATTCGACAAGGGAAATGGGGGAATCGGATTGAGGAACAAGCGCTTTCCATTGAATACTCAATATCTCGTCGTTCACCGCGAGAAATGGTTTGTTCAAAAGCGCGGAATACGTGAGGATGCCATCTTTCTTATACATGGTTACCTGGGGCTGTTCATGATAATATTCGGAGGGAATATTGTCAGAATAGCCAATGGGTTCAAATACAACCGGATTGTATTTCAAGGCGAGAAATACGGAATCGAAGGGTTCGCCTTTGGGGTTGTTGAGAATGATCAGAGTAATGAAGGGATCCCCACTCGCTACGACAGTTCTATCGGAAGGGTAAAAATGCAAAACGGCATTTTTCAGATTCGCCTGCATGGTGAATTGAGGCGGTTGATAGGTAGGCCCAATGCTGAGCCCTTTTGACCGCGACGTACGTCCTTTTTTGGGAACGGCGGATTCCTTTCTGGAAGACGAATATTTTTCCGGGGCGGTTTTTCCTGAATCCGGGGTTTTGGGTTTGGGCGGCGTAGGGGTTCGCCTGGTTGTTATCGGGGTTCTTTGTGGAGAGGGGGTTCTTTGTGGAGGCGCTATAGTATCGGGATTCTGCGCCATCAAAGGAATGCGTATCCCCATAATGAGAGAAATCACGGCAACAGCCAGAAAATTTCTGATTTTCATAAGTTTCCATTCTCCCTAATGACAATATTTCCTTCATAAAACCATGTTCAGATCATTTCAACAATAAAAGACTGGGATTGCGCGGTTGCGGTTTGATAAAAAGACTGGAAAGAAATAGGGATTGACATCAACCAACAGGTAATATTTTATTCATATTTCGATTTTATTTCAGAGCGGCGGAAGGAATGCTTTATGAAAATTGATATGGAAAATACTGATAAAATTAAACTTATAAAACTGCTTGTGTTGGATGTGGATGGAGTCATGACAGATGGCAGCGTATGGCTCGATCAAAGCGGAAAGGAGATCAAACGATTTGACGTTCAGGATGGCAGTGGAATCAAGTATCTGATCCGATCGGGCATTGATGTCGCCATGATATCGGGACGCGCATCCGAGGCGTCCCATGCCAGGGCAAGGGAACTGGGAATCAAGGAATGTCTTCCGGGTTGCCGTAAAAAACTTCCGGAATACATGTCTCTTCTCCAGAAGCTCGGGATCGATGAAGAAGCAACGGCATGCATGGGCGATGATCTTACGGATCTGCCTCTTTTCAATCATTGCGGTTTTAAAATCGCGCCATTGAACGCGGTCAAGGAGATAAGGGAAAGAGCCGACCTGGTAACCGAAAATGCGGGGGGACATGGCGCAGTGCGGGAAGCGGCGGAGATCATTCTGAGGGTACAGGGGAGATGGCAAAGTCTCCTGGAGGAATATCTTGAAACATAGAAAAAGAAAAAAACGCCGCCCTTTCCAGAAGATCAGGCGTTATGCGATCTATCTATTGTCCATAGGGATGCGCCGGCTTCTTTTATTCCTGCCGTTTCGCTTTTCTTTCTTTTTATGCTCCTGCATCGCATCGCTGGGATACTGGATGCTGCCGCGTCAGAGAAAAAGGACGCTGTTCAATCTGAATCGCGCCTTCGGAGGCGAAAAAGATCAAAAGGAGTTGAAAAGAATCGCCATAGAAATGCTGCGAAACATCGGGCGTTCTTCCGCTGAGGTGATGTGCTGGCCCAAACTGGGGAAAAAATACCTGAATACCCATGTCACCATACAAAATCCCGAGATCATATTCGATGCCTTTCGGAAAGGGAAAGGCGTCATTGGTTTGACCGCTCATCTGGGGAACTGGGAATACCTGGCGGCGTTCATATCCAATGTACTGGAAATCCAATTTGCCGTGATTGCGCGGGACATTTCCAATCCATGGCTGAACCGGTTGATGGAAGAAACAAGGAAATCCATGAAAATCAAGTTTCTGTATCGTGGGGAAAGCGGATTGTCCATAGTGCGGATATTGAAACGGAACGAAGGATTGGGGATACTGGCGGATCAGAGCATAAGGGGGGAGGGCGTCATGGTGGATTTCTTCGGTTATCCGGCAAAAACCCTTCGGGGCGTAGCGGAACTGATCCTGATATCCCACGCAACCGTTATCCCTTTGTTTATTGTACGAAATAAAGATTTGACAAAACACAGTTTGATTGTTGAGAATCCTTTGTCTTATACTCTTACAGGGGATAAGGAATTGGATCTGAAAAAGATTTCTCAAACATACACAAGTTTAATAGAGTCCTATATCCGAAGGTATCCGGATCAATGGATGTGGATACATAACCGGTGGGACGTGGATTCGTTGAAGTGAAATGGATGTAAGAGATTTTATCATAGCGGGATTCCTGTTGATTTCGATAGCTGGGGGGTGCGATTCGTCTTCGGTCATTACCTCCCCTCCTCCGCCGTCAATCCAGGATACAGGCATTGAGGTAACGGGTTTCAAGGCTTTTTCCACCTATGAAGGGAAACCGAAGTATATGATTGAATCCACGGAAGCCCGCGTGATAGAAAAAGACAATTATGTGGAAATGCGGGATATTCACCTTACATTTTTCAAGGAAAATTCGGAAGAGATCGCCGGGGAACTGAAGGCGAACGAGGGCATCTACTACTTCAGGGATAATGCGGAAAAAAATCACCATGCCAACGACATCGAATTAAAGGGAAACGTGGTTTTTCAGACCACAGACGGGACATTCCTCAAGACTTCCGAGGTTCTTTACGACAATGCAACGGAAAAGATTATCTCCCGTTCGGAATTCGAGAAAAGAAAAGTCGGCAAAGATCAGACGCTGATCATCAAGGGGAAGGGTTTCGTAACCGACAAGAGCCTCAGGCGCTGGGAGGATAAAGGCGCGACCATGACATTGGAAGCGCATTCTTCCGGGGAATCCAAGGAGCCGTGATCATGCCGCATTATAAATCACATATTCCATTCCTTGTGGCTGTATGGCTCGTTTTGGGGCTGCCTTCGCTGCTCGCTCAACAGGGAGGGATGAATTCGCCGGAGAAGATATTCGGAAAGAATTTCAGTCTCACGGTCGATCCCACAAGCGGAACGCTCAGTTATCATTTTTCCGAATCGACCAATGAACTGGAATCCATTCTGGCAAAAAGAAAGGTTCATCTGGTTTCCGACCTCATGGAATTAAACTGCGATGAGCTTTCTTATGATGGAAAAACGAGCAAGGTAAAAGCCACAGGTTCGCCGATCCGGATCATACAGAACAAAATATCCGCGGAATGCGGCGTGTTTTCCTTCGATCCCGTATCCGGGCGTTCCGAGCTCCTCGAATCCCCCCAGATCATCACCCGGGATGAGCAGAACCATAAAATACGGACAAAGGGTAAAAAGATATTCATCGAAAGACAGCAAACCGGAGATACCATGATCCTGATCGAAGGTTACGCCAAGCTGACCTCCGAAGTAGATGAACCGACATCCCCCGGCGCCACACGCAGTAATGGCGTAAAAAACGATCTTTTCGACTCCGCATTCGAGATCGATACAGGCGAAAAGGGTGAAATCCTCTATGCCTTTCGGGAAAACGATTTACGCTCCATTGTCGCCAGAAATGAAGTCTCCATTGTCTCCAGACAATTGAATCTATCCTGCAGCCGACTGGAATTCAACAATGAAAAAAAAATGTTTGTCGCCAGTGGAAAACCTGTGATTATCACGCAACAAACGCTTTCCGCAGAATGCGGCAGGCTGGAATATTACCCGGATGACGGCAAATATCTCCTGCTGGAAGACCCTGTCATCATGAACAGGGACAGGGAAGGCGCCATAGTGGAAACAAGGGGTGAAAAAATCATTCTGCTTCAAACAAAAGGCATGGGAACCTCGATCCTTGTGGAAGGCAATCCGCAATTCATCGCCGAAGCAGCGGAAAAAGAAAAAATTCAAGGTGAAAAAACCGAACCAAAACCAATTCGCATTGATGAAAACAATGTCGATCAGATAAAAAATCTCGATATTATTCAGGATTGAACTTATGATAAAAATGGTCACCGGCGCAGCCGGATTCGTCGGTTCCACCCTCTCCCAAAGACTCCTCGAAAACGGGGAGGAAGTGATCGGCATCGATTGCTTTCTTGATTACTACCCGAGAGAGATCAAGGAAAAGAACCTGAAACCTTTGAGGGATTACGCCTCCTTCCGCTTTGTGGAAAAGAACATCATCGACCTGGATTTCCCCGTAATACTGGAAGGAGTTGACGGGATATATCACCAGGCAGCTCAAGCGGGAGTCAGAACCAGCTGGGGGGACAACTTTGAAATCTATACCACCAACAACATCCTGGCAACGCAAAAACTGCTGGATGCGATCAGGAACAAACCAATCCGCCTGGTTTACGCCTCTTCATCCTCCGTGTATGGAGAAACGGGGAAGTTCCCAATGCAGGAAGATGATCTCCCCGCGCCTGTCTCCCCTTATGGGGTATCCAAACTTGCAGCAGAGCATCTGTGCAGGCTTTATTGGCGGAATTTTGGCGTTCCGACCGTTTCTCTCCGGTATTTTACCGTGTATGGACCCCGCCAAAGACCGGACATGGCTTTCCATCGCTTCATCAAATCAATCTGCAACGGGCATCCCCTGGAATTGTATGGAGACGGGGAACAAACGCGGGATTTCACGTTCATCGACGATGCGGTTGACGCCAATCTCCTGGCAATGAAAAAAGGCGCATCCGGCGCGATTTACAACATCGGTGGAGGAACCCGAATCTCTGTAAACAAGGTTCTGGAGATGATGCAATCCCTCCTGGGAAAAAAAGCCCGCATCAAATACGGCGCAATCCAGAAAGGAGACGTGACTCACACCTTTGCCGATACGACAAGAGCGCAAAACGATCTGGGCTTTCACCCGAAAACCCCCATGGAGGAGGGACTGAAAAAAGAGGCGGAATGGATCAGAAAGAACATACTTCCTTGAGAAAACGCACGACAAAAAAAGTCCTGGAAAAGCGAGGGGATCATGGAAAAGAAAATTCCCGAAAAAAACGGTGAGAAATTCGATTTTGAAAAGGCGATGAAACGGCTGGAGAAAATCGTCGAGGAACTGGAAAACGGTCAACCGCCCCTTCATAAAGCCCTCGATCTGTTCCAGGAAGGGAAGAATCTTTCCCGGGTATGCCATAATGAGCTGACACGGTTCGAACAGAAAATCCAGAAGATCATCGAGGATGAAAAAGGCGAAATTTCGTTCGAGGATTTCACGGATGACGCCCCTGAAAATAAAGAGGAAGAGTAATCCTATTTAGTCCATATAAAAGATAAAGTAAAATTTTATAAGGAGGAAGTAAAATGACGACAATCGCCGACATTCACGCCCGGGAAATTCTCGATTCCCGCGGCAATCCCACCATCGAAGTGGAATGCCTTCTGGAGAGCGGGGGTTCCGGAAGAGCCTGCGTTCCATCGGGCGCATCCACCGGAACCCACGAAGCAGTGGAGCTAAGAGACGGTGACAAAAAACGCTATCTGGGAAAAGGCGTCGCCAAAGCGGTGGAAAACGTCAATTCGATCATTGCCGAGGAACTCTGCGACGGTTTTTATGACGCCACGGAGCAGGCTCTGATCGACAAAACCCTGATCGACCTGGATGGAACGGAGAACAAGGGCAAACTGGGCGCCAACGCCATACTGGGGACTTCCATGTCGGTCGCCCGGGCTGCAGCCGACGCCCTCGGGCTCCCCTTGTACCAATACCTGGGCGGCGTCAATGCCCGAACGCTTCCTATCCCCATGCTCAATATCATGAACGGCGGCGCCCATGCGGATAACAATGTCGATATACAGGAATTCATGATCATGCCGGTTATGGCGCCCAGCTTCAAGGAGGCAATCCGGTGGGCTGCGGAAATCTTTCACAACCTGAAAAAAATCCTCCATGAAAAGGGACTCAGCACAAGCGTTGGAGACGAAGGGGGATTCGCCCCGAATCTCAAGTCGAATGCTGAAGCCCTTGATGTGATTGTCAAAGCCATCGAGAAAGCGGGTTACAAGCCCGGTGAACAGGTCTATATCTGCCTTGATCCCGCAGCCAGCTCCTTTTTCAACGAAAAAAAGAATCTCTATATC
>JAFGFK010000099.1 GCA_016931135.1 Candidatus Sumerlaeota bacterium
ATGAATTCCCTCCATAAAAAACTGGTCGGGGCGATCCGCCTTCGTTAAAACTTCGGCGCGATAATTCTGATTATAATGAATTCCCTCATAAAAAATGGTCGGGGCGACTGGATTCGAACCAGCGACCTTCTGCTCCCAAAGCAGACGCGCTAACCAGGCTGCGCTACGCCCCGACGCGTTTTTTCTTCTTATTCATGAAAAAGAACTGAAAATATATATCGCCACAATATGGATTCTTGTCAAATCAATAATGCGGGAGAATTTATTTTTGACAGGATGGGCAGGATTGACAGGAATTTCAGTCTCTGGATTCTACGCGTTCTCAGTGGAGTGATGAAGATAAATGCGCGTTTTAAGCATCCCCCGCGCGCCCTCCTTCTTCGCCAAGTCTGAGGCTTCGATCCCCTTCGGAGCGATCAGGCTGTTCCTGATCAATATGCGTAGAAGAAAAGATCCGGAGGCGGAAAGTCATCTTCTTATCCCGATGATGAGAAATGTTATGCAAGGATGCAATTCATGGAATTTGATCCCCATCCTTCCTGTCACCGTTTACCTGGATATTTCATTCTTTAATGAACATTGAGAAGTTACCGGTAAAATGTCACGTTGTGGTTTTTCAATCTTCCTTCTTCATAAACAAATCGCGCGGAAAAGAGTTCGTTCCGATCGAGCCAGGGAAGAAAGATGCGGTCTCCTTCCCAGAGGTTCAGGTTCGAAAGATTTTCATCGGGAATCCATTCGAGGCGTCCTTCAGGGGAATCGATCAGTTCTCCCTGGAACTCTTCAGCTGTAAAAACGAATACATTCCAATCACGGACGCCGTCGAACTGGGGGAATGTAATGAATCCCCTCATCCGTGGATTCCGGATCAAGAGCCCGCTTTCCTCCCTGACTTCGCGGATAACGCATTCCTCGGGGGTTTCCCCCTGTTCCATTTTTCCTCCCAGTCCATTCCATTTTCCCTGATGGATATCCCGATCCTTTTTCACGCGGTGGATCATGAGGGTTTTGCCGTTTTTTCTGATGTAACATAGGGTGGCAAGAATCATGAACAGTTTCCCCAAATATTACTCAAAGATTATCCCTGTATTTGCGAGGGCTCCTTAGAGACTGAGTTGTTCAAGCCATTTTTGCACTTCATCGGAACGTCCGCCCTTGAGTTTCAGATACGCCTCAAAATGTTCGCGCGCCTCTTCGGGCTTTTTCAGATGATCGGCATACACGATTCCAAGATTGAGGTGGGCGCTGGCAAAATTGGGATCGACATTCAGAACCGATTCGAAATATTGCGCCGCTTCCCGGTAATTTTTTCTCTGGAGTTCTATGATCCCGAGATTATTCAAGGCAGCGGAATAATCGGGAGAGATAGTGAGAGCCTTCCGATATTTTCTCGCCGCCTCCCGGAGTTCCCCCTGTTTCAAAAGGAAATTGCCCCACTTGAGATAAAAGCGGGCATTTCGGGTAAAGTGATTCTCCGTAGTGGAGTACAAATCACCGAGGCGTTCCTCCCTGTCCATTTCAATATAAAGGTCGGAGAGTTCGGAAACCGCATCGAATGACTGGGGATTCGCCTTCAGGGCGTCTTTGTATTCCAGAACCGCCGTATTGTATAACTTGTATTCCCTGTACATACGCGCCTTATCCATATGAAAGGAGTAACTGTCCGTGCTTTTCTTCTTCCTGTCGATATATCTTCTGAGTTGTTCGTTTTCATCGGAATCCGGAGGGGAAGAGCCATAGAATTCAGGGAATAAAATCCTGTTGACCTCATCGACTGAGGGCAGGACTTCATCCTCCAGATTTTCGTCTTTTTTTTTATTGCCGAAAGGGAGGAGAATAAGGGGAACAGCGCCGGTTTGCTGGCTGGGTTGTTTCAATGAGGGAGAGGTTTCATCCTCCATCATCTGAAGCGGGGCATCGGGCTTGCGTTCTTTTATGATCCGGGGAGAGGGCGTTTTCCCGGGAGATGATTTCTGGAGTTTTTTTTCCGCCAGAGCCAGGTCCAGGCTTGCCTGCCTGTAATCCGGACTTGCTGCGAGGGCTTTACGAAGATATCCCACCGCCTGTTCGGCATCGTCCAATTCCAGGTAACAATGCCCGAGGTGATAATATATGGCGGGACGCGGGGAGAGGCTTTCGGCTTTGTGAAATTCATCGAGCGCGGAGAGATATCTCCCCTCTCTCTCGTATTTCTCGCCTTTTGCCAGATGATTGATAGCCTTGCGCCGGAGGTTTTCCTCGCTTTGCCGGTTGAACATAAAACAACCCTGCGCGAAAGAAATCGTAAGGATCAAAACGACTATGATTGCAATCTTTTTCATGGCGGTTCGGAGATTTTGGATATTATCGCCCCCGGGGAAGAAAAAGGCGCTCATCTATAAAGGATTTTATCAACCTGTTTCCCATTAATAAAATTATACGACTTCTCGGATAAGCCGATGATGGGTCTGTAATAATAAACCTCCCGTGTGTAGTCCGCGCCGGATTGATAAATGGCGGAATAATCCGGGTAACCCAGGAGAACAAGGGTGCGCTCGGAATCTCCCAGGGGACCTTCATAAACCAGATGCCGGTTCACGAATTGAAACATAACGCCTTCTTCCCAATAGAGCCATTCCTTGACATAGTCCTTGCTCATGGAGAGATACTTGCGGCTGATATAATCCGGGGCGCCGAAACGTTCCTTGGTCACCTTCTGATCGGGGGAAAGCAGGAAATGAGGACCTGTGGAGTTGTTCTTTTTATAGGCGGTTTTAAACCAGCGGTTCTTGAAATCCTGCGTTAAAAACCTTCGATAGCGTTTTTCCTGGATCGGATTGCCATCCTGATCATAATGAAGAAAAAGGGGCTTTGATGAGGATGCGCAACCGGATAAGAATCCCATCATCAAGGATGAAAACATAAGAAGGTAAAGAATAAAGCGCTGTTTCATCATGTCAAACTCCCTGAAAAATAGATATTATACCTATCCTGAACTTCAAAAAAACAATCCCTATTTATGGCAAACAATCACCGGTGTCAATAGTTTTACAATAGTTTGACAAATTTAAGCCGGTTACAAAAGCAAAAAACTTTTCCCTTGTCATCCCGTACGATCTTCGGAAAGATTTTCATTCAGGATGTGGATAAAGGAAAAAGCATCATAATCGAGGGACTTTCACATGAAAACCTATGAAGAAGCAGTCGGATTCCTGGATCGTTTCATCAATTATGAAAAAAGGATGGAACGGCTTGTTTATAATGAAAAAAACCTTGATTTAAAAGGCTTCGAGCGATTTCTGGGGCAATGGAACAACCCGCATCATCATTTGAATTTCATTCATATTGCAGGTACAAAAGGGAAAGGATCAACAGCAGCGATGCTCGAGGCTGCGCTGATCCATGCCGGATATCGCGTGGGATTATACACATCTCCACATTTGAATACCTATCTCGAACGTTTCAGGATCGAGGGAAGGCGCATTACGGAGAAGAGGTTCGTATCATACATGAACAACCTCAGCAGCCATCTTGAAGCGGATTCTCCATCATTGTCAGGCAATTTCAGAACGGTATTCGAGCTTCTCACCGCGATGGCGTTTCTTTTTTTCCGGGATGAAAATGTGGATATCGCAATTATGGAGACCGGACTGGGAGGACGGCTGGACGCCACAAATGTGATCGTGCCGAAAATCAGCGTAATAACAGCGCTCGGATTGGATCATACACGTATTCTGGGGGAGAAAATTACGGATATAGCGCGGGAAAAAGGAGGAATAATTAAAAATGGGGCGCCCCTGGTTTTCGCCTCGCAGGAAGAATCAACCAGGGAAGATGTTCTCCCTGTATTGCAAAATATCTGTAAAACGTGGCAATCCCCACTGATTGAAGCCGGGAACGTTGTGGAGATAAAGGAACGCCTGATGATTCATGAGGGATCGAATTACCGGAGAATCTCAGGTCAAAAGATAAAATTTCGGCTGGAAAAGGATGATTATGAAGTGGATTTGCCTCTTTTAGGGAGGCATCAGGCGGAAAACTGCCGTACCGCCATAGCGGCGCTTTGGGAACTATCTCATACCGGATTCCCTGTATATTTGCCAAAAGCCTTTCAGGGCATATCGAAAACCCGGTGGAAAGGGAGATTTGAAATCCTGCCTGTAGCGCCTGTCGTCATACTCGATGGAGCGCACTGCCCCCTTTCCGCAAAGGCGCTTGTGAAGGCTTTAAACGAATACTTTCCGGATCAACCGCACGTTTTTCTTCTGGGGATTTTAAAAGGTAAAGACGCGGCGGGGATTTCGCGGGAAATAGCGAAGGACCCTCGTTGCAGTCATATTATAAGTTTTACCAGCCCGAGTCCGCGGGGATGCGGCGCGGAAGAATTGGCGGCTGTCATCCGGGAGGTTTACCCGGCGGTGGAAATTGCAATTACGCCGGAAAAGGGAGCGGATATGTCCTACAGTTATGCAAAGATGAATGGCGTTATTGTCGTTACGGGCTCGCTTTACCACCTGGACATGATGAAAAAACTCTTTACAAAAAGAAAACAATAGGATTTGACAAATAAGAAATATCTATGAGAGATATAAATTCTTAGATGAATTATTGGTGAATACCCTCATATTGGGGTTTAAACCTATGTGTGCATATCAAAGCGCCAAAAAACAATTCACTCGGGATGAGATTATAGAGATTCTGAAGAAAAATGTCGATCTCTATAAAAACGAAGGGAATTTTCCCTCTTATATTGTTGATTTAGCCCTTTACCTGGTGGAATTCGGTTATAAAAGGGAAGCGGATCAAGCCGTCCCAACGGAAAAAAGCGCCCAGTTTCAACCCGCCACGAAATCACAAAAGGTGTACAAAGTATTCCGCGCGCCCTCTACAGGCGATACAGCCAAATTCTGCCCTTTTTGCGGGGCGCCTCTGACATCCGATAAAGGCAAATGCTATCAGTGCGGAAATGTGATCTGACCGGATTCTTCAATGAAACAGAAATGCGTTCTGAGGGGGGTCGGCGGTGAATCCCTTGTGAAGATGCGGTAAAATCTCTTCCGATAGATAATCGCCATAGACAAAAAGAACGTATCCCTTTGTATTCAAGAGCCGCGTGATAAGGAGCTGAACGATCAGCTGATCAGCAGTCAGGGAGCTGGAACCTGAGGCAACGCCCACGCCTGGATAAAGCGGCGCCCTTCCCGCAACATAATTCAATTGATTTTGCAACATGGACTGGAAGGCGCTGCTGGAATTAGTGTAATTCATCGGGCAAACGAAATCGAGATAACCATTCTCAATCCAGGACGCCCAGTCCTGCGCCACGCTTGTTCGGCACGAAGGATAACTGGAAAAGACGGCGGCGGATATTTTGACCTTGTTTCCCCTCAGATTCACGGCTGTTCTCATATCGCGCACAAGTTTCGTTATCTGCTCGCGTCGCCATTCGCGGTACGCCTCCTTATGAACGCCGCTGTAACAATCGAGGGGCCAACTGGCTACGGCAATTCCCGTATCATTCTGGAATCTTTCGCGGCATCCGGCGCAATAACAACATTTTTCATCCGGATACCGGATGAAATCGTAATGAATCCCGTCGATATCATAATTATCTATTATTTCCAGCATGACATTCAATTCGAGCTGATGATTGAGGGGGTGAGAGGGGCAAAGGTAGTCAACATCGTTACCGTCAACATCCACCTGGGTTCTATTCTGCGCCCGCATGTCGTCGATAAAGCTCTGGGGGGCATTGAGAAGAAAGTAATTCAGCTTTCGAACATGTGTTTGAATCCTTTTGGACTTGCAGGCATTGACGCAGGCGGCGATATGATCCCCGTGGACATCGTAGCCATCGTAACGAGGGAGATAATCGCTGTCATAGTAAGCGACTCCTCCGGTCGCCATGTAAGGCATGACTGCGTGGAAACCAAATCGGGAGAGGTCATCCGCCATTATGTCCCATCCTTTTGCAAAGGGACCCGACGTAGCGCTGTAGCTTGCCCACACGGCGCGGAATTCGGGGAGGCGGGATTTCTGCGCCAGATAAAAAGCCTCCAGGAGATGGAGCCGCGCGCTCGTGATCTCATCGAGTTTCTGGCAAAAAGTTCCTGATGTCAGGGATTCAACTGCCGAAGAGCGCAAAAGGGTTGCGCTTGTCAAACGCTCTTCCACAACATCGATGCGCGGGGTGAGAAGGGCGGATGAGCGAATCCCGTCAACCGCCTCATCGAAATTCGCGTATTCGCCCACCATGCCGATTCCGTCCACGGCGTTTTTCAGGACATCTTCAACCGCTTCGGGCGCAAAATGGACGACAAGCGCCAGCATCAGTTTCTTTTTATTCTCCAGATCATCGCTCAAAAGGATATGGGACATATAGGCGCCGTTATCGCCGATCGTCCAGGCGGGCCATTCCGTGAGGATACCATTTGAATCCTCCCATCTGGCGAGAATCCGAACATCCGGAGCGACCGGTTGCGCCTTGAAGAAATTCCAGGACGCTTGCCCGATATAAGAAGGAACGCAATCCACGATATCCGGTTGAAATTGCATTGCCCTTACGGCGAAGCCGGAGCTTCCCTTGTACTGAATCCCCAGCAGGTTGAACACTTCCGTTGGCGCTGTAAAAAAGAGAATGATCTTTCCTCCGGAAGAGACGAAACTCTGGATTTTCGCAATCTCGGTAGATGACATATTATTGCTGTAAGGAAAGATGGCGAGCCGGGCGCCCAAAAGCGCTCCCTCTTCGACATTTTCTTCGGTAATGAAGCCGTAATCGATGTTCCAGGCATCCAGGCAGGAACAGATCAAGGCATGGGTCGATTCAGCGGTTGAGGGATACGTGCTTTTCGTTCCTTTGACAACCGTTATCCCCGGGGACTTCAGGATCAGCTCATTGGCGATGATTTCGGTATCTACGCCTTGCCCTTTCCAGGGAGAGAATCTGACGCCGTCGATGGCATGCCATCCTGTCGGGGCGCCGGAAAATTTGAAATTCGACCGGGCGCAACTCAGGGTCTGCCATCCCTTCTTCAGGTTACCGAACGTGTTGCTGTACCATCCGCCTCCGCTTTTGAAATAGAGGGTCAAACTGGATATCGGGAGGGGATTCTGGATATGTATTCTCAACTTGACGAGGGTATCGCTGGTAAAGTCCTCGGAGATAGCCATATCCCAGTAGCATCGGTTTTCCACCTGGGTGAAATTGCATGGAAAACGGACGCCGGGATTTTCGACGAGTGGAATGCCCTCGTAGAGCCCCACCTGTGATACGCCTGAAGCCGGTTTCCAGGCGGCGCGGGCTGCCGTTGTGGTGGCAAAGTCGAACGCATCGAGCGTTCTGTCGGCATTTGCCGGGAAGCGCAGGAACAGGAAAGCTGCAAAGATGAGAAAGGATAATGATACTCTTTCAATTTTCATCATTTTTCCCCAAAAAGAAATATACATTAAGAACGTATAAAATTGAAAACAGGCTTGTCAACGCTATAAAACGGTTCTTACCTTGGGTAACTGACGTGGAGGCGTTGGTTTGGATATGGGCGCTGCATCCTGGCTGGGGGAATCAACTTCTCTATTAATCTTTGCATCCGTTCCCAAGTCCATTTTCGTCCTTTCTGACTGCGCCTGCGGAGCGCTCTGAACCAAAGCCGATTCACGATGCCCCGGAATCGGCTCATCTGCCGACTATTGTCCGGCACGGCGCAGTAGTTGAGAAATCCTTGTACCACTGTTTTGAGCCGGCGTTCTGTTTCTGCCACCGGCTCATGTCGATGTTGCATAAGAACTTCCTCGATCTCCTTCAGCTTTCTCCTCATACGTTTGACGATTGCTCTCCGCCAGAGCGTAAACTTTCCATCACTTCGGCGTTTGGCGCAGATGTGCGTGAATCCCAGGAAGTCGAAGGTCTCAGGTTTGCCTTCTCCCCGGCTTTGACGGTTCTCTTCGGCAAATCGTCCGAATTCGATCAAGCGGATTTTCTCCTTATGTATTTCCAGTCCAATCGACGTTTCCCCCTACCAACGCTTCGTACTACTACAAAGTAAAATCGTTTAAATTTTCGAAGATTTTAACACAGTCATGATGGGTTGCTACTCCTTTCATGTAGGGCTCTTTCATCCCCTACCCGATGCCGGTTTATCCCGGCGTTCCGCATGTCTGAATTCTATCATTTTTCGAAATGTCTCGGTAACGGAGTCAAGATGCGCCCAAAATCCAAGTATCATGGGAATTTATGTTGATTTAACGATTCAATCCCGTTAGAAAAGTTTTTTGATTACTTTTTATATATGAGGAAATTATGACACAGAAGAGAATTGCCGTATATCCCGGTTCTTTTGACGGTTTGACATTCGGTCATATCGACATCATCAAAAGGGCGAGCCTGCTTTTCGATGAACTCGTTGTCGGCATCGCCCGCCGGCCGCAAAAGGACCTGTGCTTTACCGTGAAGGAACGTATGGAGATGTTAAAAAAGGCGACAGCGGGGATTTCCAACGTTCGCGTCTGCGATTTCAAGGGACTGACCGTCGATTTTGCCCACAGAATAGGCGCCAGATTCATTGTGAGGGGGCTTCGCGCTATATCGGATTTCGAGTATGAAATCCAGCTCGCCCTGTTGAATAGAGAGATGGATCGGCAGATCGAGACTGTTTTTCTCGCAACTTCCACGGAATACATCTTCCTTTCCTCCAGCGCGGTGAAAGATGTGATCCTGCATGAGGGAAGCGCAAAAAAACTCGTTCCGGATTACGTGGAAAAAGCGCTCCGGAAGAAACTGCTGAAAAACAAGAGGTGATGGGCTATGCGTATGAACAAAGTCCGCACCCTGCGGATCATGAAAATGAAGGAAACAAATCAGAAGATCGTTATGCTCACGGCTTATGACTGCTTCATGGCAAAAACGCTCGATGAAGCGGGCGTGGACATCATCCTGGTGGGAGATTCCGTGGGAATGACGCAGCTGGGATTTGAAGACACCCTGCGTGTCACGCTCGACATGATGATCCACCATTGCGCTGCGGCGCGCCGGGGCGTCAAATCCTCGCTCCTCGTGGGAGACATGCCCTTCATGACATACAAGATCAATGAAGACGAGGCTCTTCGCAATGCCGCGCGCATGGTTCAGGAGGGTGGATGCGAGGCGGTAAAAATCGAGGGAGGGGAAAACTTCGCGAGGTTCACCTCACGGATTGTCAATGCTGGAATCCCGGTGATGGGGCATATCGGACTTGTTCCGCAATCCGTGCATCAGCTGGGGGGATACCGGGTACAGGGAAAAGAGGAAGATGACGTTATCCGTCTCATCAACGACGCCCGCGCCCTGGAAGAGGCGGGGGTATTCTCGATTGTCATCGAGGCGGTGCCCCCCTCGGTTGGGAAGCGCATCACGGAATCCGTGCGGGTTCCTACTATAGGCATCGGGGCGGGACCTTTTTGCGATGGACAGGTGCTTGTGATAAACGACATGCTGGGACTTACGGATAAAAAGCCGCCGCATTTTGTCAAACAGTACGCAAACCTGGGGAACGCGGCAAAAAAGGCGGTGGAACAATACATGGAAGAAGTCAGAAACGGCTCTTTTCCGGATGAAGCCCACTGCTACGAGTAGTCCAAAGGCTTTCAAAGATTGTTTTCATTCATCGCGCACGGAGGATAAATCGGAAGACAGGCGCGTTCCCCGTGGTTAAATTTCATTTTGTTAAGCATTGTTAATCTATTTATCGCTCCTATTGGTAACTTAGCCCCATTCGGGTCATACTGTATAAAAATCCATCAAACTATCGTGAGTTTTTTCTCAACTTCCCTGAAAAAGGAATCTCCATGATGATGGAAAGCATATCCTGATTCTGATAAATCATTGTCATCAGAGATTGGGCGTGCGCAACCTGCGATCCATGTTCCAGAAGCGCCCTAACGGGGTTCCCGGGATCGATGTTACCTGCCAGAGTATGAAATCCTTTGTAAAGCGAAGGCGATGCCGGTTGATGGATGATGCGAACTCCCACGCAATCCGTCTTTGGGCGCCTTTCCATGAATTCCTTCACTCCACCGCTAAAAGCGACATCGACTTCGCCGGATTTAAGCCGGGTGATGAGGTCCTGAATTTCTGCGATATCCGTGGATACAAAGAGATATTTATCATACATGAAAATGCCAAAAGGGGGAATGAAATCATCCGATCCAACAGATTGTCCCATGGGCGCCGGAGACCAGTATTCCACATCGAGGAGCATTTTCCCCTTCATTTCCATCGCAAGACTGTTCTTCGCGAAGAGAAAGAGTTTCTTCAGGCGCTGTTTGAAAAGATCGGGATTCGCCACCTCGATAAAATACGCTTCCGCGGTTTTATTTCTCCCGGAAGATTCCGTGGAACTTCGTATATAGTATCCCATCTCCCCTTTGATTTCTCCGAGGATTTGATTTTCGAGATCGACCCCCAGTAAGGCGTTATTCGCCTGTATGGTCTGGCGAAGCGTGGCGACTTCCTGGGGATACAAGGAACTTGCCGCTCCCAGAAGGACATGGTAAATTCTGTAGAGATCGAGCGATACCGAGGAATAGGCTATTGTATCGTGGGGAACGAATTTCAGGGAGGAAAAGGGATTGGGGCTGAACTGGAAAAGCGCATCGCAAATCCCGGTTCTTTCGGAAGGCGCATACAAACGGATGCAGGACATCAGGGAGTCTGAAACCGAATACTGGTAAATCCCGAGTCCCTTGAAATCCATCAGGGAAAGGGAAGAAATATCTTTTCCTTCCTTTTTTTGAAATGCGGCGAATCGACTGAGAATCTCTTCCAGGTTGAAATAAATCCTGGCGGAATTTTCGTGGGAGGCGTTTTCAAAAAGGAGTCTGTATGTTTTGACTTGTGATAACGAAGAGAATCCTGGGGATTTGAAGCGGTCGATAAGATCTTTTATCGGCTCTCCATTCCCTTCGCAGAAAAAGAGAAAGCCATCGGAAAATGCGTATTGAAAATGAAAGGATAATTCCCGGAGAACTTCACTTTTAACGACTTTTCCGGAAGATGATGACGCCTCGGGCGATTTTCTTTCAAGGCGGCGGGAAGACTCTATTTTCCCGGATTTTCTGATCGTATGATCCACAGTGAAAACCTGCGCGCCATTATGTACGAAACTACCCTTTTTTGCATCAGGTGAAATCTGCGATGTGAGCTTTTCAATGATAGCTGACGCCTGTTCCCTGTTGCCGTTATGTTCCATGATGAAGGTGATATTGAAAACAGGTTCGCCGGAAGAAGAGAACTCCAGATCGGTCAGATAACAACACTGCGCGCCTGGAAAGATTCGAGCCCATTCATCATAAGAAACCTGCAAATCCGCCGCCCAGTTTTTCAAATGATCGCAAGGGGAAGCATTCCCGCCAAAACCAGTTTGAGCGTCGTATAATCGATCGATGAGACCGGTTTCTCTGACTTTTTGAATGAACGCGGGATCGGATAAGGAAATGAAAAAAAGGGCGTCTGGAGGAGCCAGATTCGCCGTATCCAGGGCGAATCCGAGGCTGGAAAGCATAATCGCAATAATAAGGATAATTCTGAAATGAAAAATCATAAAGATGGAATTATTCCTTTTTCGTAGGTTGCTGCAAATCGGACACGGCTTTCTTCACGGCATTTCGAACCGCTTCGTTCGGATCGTTCTGAATGGCGAAAAGGGCGGATAGCGCCTGGATGTCTCCCAGATTCGCCAGCGATAAAACAGCAGCCTGCCGCACCCTCCAATCCGAATGTTTGAGGGAATGGGAAAGGGCTTCCACGACTCCTTCTCCATGAATTCCGCCCAGAGCCGTGGCAGCCTGGATCACCGTAACAGGATCACTATGGGAAAGAGCGCCTGTAAGAGCGGGAATCGCTCTAACTGAGGCAATCTCACCCAGCGCGGTAATCGCATGGGTGCGAACCATGACATCGGGATGGTCTATTTCTCCGGAAAGGGAGGGAACCGCTTGCTCCCCCTTTGCAACGAGGAGTTTTTTCGCCTGGCTCGATACATTCCAATCAGCGGATTCCAGGTAAAGCATGAGCTGGTTGATTTGTTCCTCATCCGTACCGGATACAGAAAGCGGAGTGATAGAGGGAACAGGCGTTGGCGTTGAGTGACTTGCGATCTGCATCGGTTTTTGAGCGGGTTGGGTTCCGGTTTCTTCCGGAGGCGGCGAAGGGGCGTACGACGCTTCGCGTTCCGCCTGGCGTTTTGCCGCCTCCCGGGTGACCTCTTCGAGCTGCTGAACGCCTTGCTTTCCCAGGGAATAAATGCCTGCGACAAATCCATAAACGAAAACAACGAGGAGATAAATAGCTGTGATGGAGATCAGAGCCGTTGCGTTGGGAAGGGGCCATACCCGGTTATAAGGAAATTTTTCGAGCTGGGATGAAGCGGGGCGATTCTGCGGAAGAGGCGCAGGGGCGTGAGCGGATTGAGGAGTCTTATCGCCGGGCTTTTCATGAGATGACGTTTCTGTTTCCGGAGCCTGGGTATGAAGCGGCTGGGGCGCAGCCGGAAGTTCCTTTTTGCAAAACTCGCATATCACGGCATCGAGCGGATTCAACACGCTGCAATGGGGACATTTCTTGAATTTTTGTTTGGTATAACTCTTCTCCATCTCGTCGATCAGACGATCGCGCTTCTTGTTCAAGATATGGGCAGGTATCAGATAAATATAAAAGAGAATGCCCAGAACCACGAACATATAGAACAAGAGGTACATAATTCCCCCCTTGATAACGACTTGTATGAGAACTCTTTATACCGAACATAAAATAATCCGCAAGGTTTTTTTGTGGTAACAGGGTAGGATTCTTCACCTTTCGGGCAATCTTGTGAATTCCCAAAATCCCTTTTTCGCGATTTATTCGGGTTGCCCCCCGCTTACTGCTTGTTGTCGCTTCCGGAAAGGGGGCGCAGCTGGGATTCAAGAAACAGGAAATTGACCAGGACAATGAAGAAAAGAATCAGGGCAATAGGAAAAAGGATGAATTGTCCCGTGGTTTCCTTTCTCCGCGCGATGATGGTTCCAGCGGCGAAAAGGAATCCGACAATCTTGTTCCCGGATTTTCCGAAAATTATTTTTTTACGAAGCAGAAAGGGCGACATTCCCATAACTGCGCCGCCCAGCGTGGCGAATAAAACAGTAACATACAACTCCTGTTTGCCTGAGGCGAGGTGCAGATAGAAATAAACAAGGGAAATCGCGGCAATGACGCTTCCGGCAATCCCCTCGAAAAAGTCCAGAAGTTCCACGATGCTCACCACGAGGAGCGTCCATACCACGAGTAAGGGAAGCCCCCAGAACTGCACATCGATATCGCCGATAAGCGGCATCTTCAAAACCACAAACCGGATATCGAAGAAATAAAGGAGCAGGGAGCTCGCTATGATATAAATCCACTCGAATTCGCCGGAATCGTTCCGGATATCGGAACAGGTGGCGGATATCAAAAGAAAAAGCGAGGAGAATAAAAGCCCCGAGGTGATTTTCTTCAGTTCGGAGAGGGAATAAAAATAATCATCGGCAAAGATGCGAAGCCCGAACATCACGGCAAACGGAATGAAAAATCCGAGAAAGAGCGGGATATGCCCCAGAAGAGGACTGGAGCCCGTATAGAATCGAACTTTTTTCGGATCGGATAAAATCCCGAAGCGTTCCGCAATACCCTTCACTAAAATGGTTGAAACAAAGGAGAGGATAAATGCCCCAGCTGCCGAATAACATGATATGTAAAGAATCCTGTTCAAATGAATCCCCTTTTATCCAGCTCGCTTTCCTCTGAATACATGCCGTAACATAGGCGAACTCACATTCCACGCGCAGCGCAGCATGATTCCCATCAAAACAAGATAATCGATCGATTTGACCGAACGGCTGTAATGCTTCCTGTAAAACTGGTACATGCTGATATGCCGGATGATGATATAGCGAACCAGATGTTTCCTTGTGGTTTGACCGATGTAATGGACGATGCGCGCATCAGGATAGAAACACACCTTCCATCCCGCTTCGTGCATGCGGTAACACCAGTCCACATCCTCGGAATAGCTGATAAATCTTTCATCGAGAATCCCGACCTCATCGAACGCCTTTCTTCGGGCAAGCAGCGCCGCGCCGGATACCCAGTCCACCTCCCTTGTCTGGTTGTGATCAAAGGACGACATGAGATAGGATTGGGAAAAGCGATTCTGGGGAAAAAGACGGGTCAGTATGGAATACCGGTTGAAAAATGCGGTTTGATACGATGGGAAACGCC
>JAFGFK010000100.1 GCA_016931135.1 Candidatus Sumerlaeota bacterium
AAAGAACTCATGGATTGGATCGAAAAGGTCAAAACCCCGCATCTCCGCAGCCTTCTCGACAGTTTCTTCCAGGATGACAAGTATCTCACCGCTTTCCTTCGCGCCCCCTCCGCACGCACCATGCACCAGGCTTACGTGGGCGGACTTGTCGAACATACCCTCGGCGTAACAAAAAACGCCGTCACCATCGCGGATAATTATTCCGGCGTGGATAAAGACTTGCTCATTACAGGCGCCCTGCTTCATGACGGTTTCAAGGTTGTGGAATACTCCCAGAAAACTACCATTGAATTCACGGATAAAGGACGTCTCCTCGGGCACCTGTGCATGATGGCGATGGAGATCGAAAACAGAACACGCGCCATTCCCGATTTCCCCGAGGAAACGAAAACGCTTCTCGAACACATGATCCTTTCCCATCATGGAAAAAGGGAATACGGCTCCCCCAAGGTTCCCATGACCGCGGAAGCCCTGATCCTCTTTTACGCCGATTATATCGACGCCTATCTCAGCGCTTATTTCGAGCAGAAACAAAAGGCGCACAAGAGGGGAGACAAATGGACCGAGTGGGTGGATATGTTCGAGGGTTTCCTTTATGCCGGGGAAAACTCCGAAAAAAAGTCAGATGATGAGAAAACAAAAGGCGAAGCGTAATTTATGTCAACCCAATCGTCGCGCATTCAAATCCTTCCCAAAACCCTGATCAACCAGATCGCAGCGGGAGAGGTCATTGTTCGCCCCGCTTCGGTCGCCAAGGAACTGATTGAAAACTCCATCGACGCCGGCGCAACGCAAATCTCCCTTGAAGTCTCCGAAAATGTCCGCGATATAGTCATTACGGATGACGGTTGCGGCATGACTCCGGAAGAAGCCCCCCTTTCCCTCCAGCGCCACGCAACCAGCAAAATCTCCACGCTCGAAGATTTGATCGAAGTTAAAACCCGCGGATTCCGCGGGGAGGCGCTCGCCAGCATCGCTGCTGTCAGCCGGCTTAACCTTGTTACAAGAACTCCAGATTCCCTTTCCGGATTCCGCCTCGATGTCGAAGGAGGCGAAATCCTGAAATCTCAACCCACAGGCGCTCCCATCGGCACATCTATTTCCGTGCGCGACATTTTTTTCAATACCCCGGCACGCCTCAAGTTCATGCGACTCCCTTCCACGGAATTGAAAAGGCTTCTCCAGGTGGTAACCCAGCAGGCGCTTTCCCATCCGGAAATCGGCTTTACGGTTCTAAGCCAGAAAAGAAAACTCCTCGAACTTCCCGCGCATCAATCCCTCGAAGATCGCCTCAGGCAGATTCTGGGTTCTTCTCTCGAGGGCATGCTCCTTCCGATCGAGCCCGGAAACCTGCCCGTTACCATTCATGGTTTTGTCGCCAAACCCGAGGCGTCGCGCAAGGATCGCTCCGGGCAATTTTTCTTTGTCAATCGCCGCCCGATCTCCAACCGGCTCTTGACCGTGACCTTCGAACAGGCTTTCAAGGGCGTTCTGATGACAGGGCGATATCCCGTGTGCGCGATCTTTGTCTTCCTCGAACCCGATGAGCTGGATGTCAATGTCCATCCTACAAAGGAAGAGGTGCGTTTTCAGGATGAGCGCAAAGTCGGAGGCATACTCCACAGGGTGATCTCCGAGACATTGAGAAAGGCGAACCTGATTCCGTATTCGAGGCTCCCTGAAACGCCCGGGGAGAGCGCCGGTGAGAAAAAGACTGCCATTCCCGCATCAGGAGGATTTTTTTCCACCCCCCAAAGGGCGATTCACGAACAGTTCCGGAAAAAGAAAGACGCTTTTTCCCATCGCCAGACCGATCTCGGATTTTACGAGAAAACGAAACCGGACATAACTGATGAAATCCCGCCCCGGCATAAATTTTCCATGCCCCAGCCTCAACCCGATGTCTCCTCCCTGGAAAAGGAGTCGCCCCCTGTATTCCCCCAAAGCTCCGAGGATTTGCGGGAAACTATCAGCCAGGCGGAACCCATGGGACAAATCGCCGGAGTTTATATTATCGCCCGGTGCGGCGATGGTCTCCTCCTGATCGATCAGCACGCAGCCCATGAACGCATCCTTTACAACCGGATAACCTCCCGGAAAACCAAACCGGACGTTCAGAATCTCCTGTTGCCGATCACCTTTGAGATCGAGGCTTCGCGGATTCCCGAGATGCAGGAAATCATGGATGACCTTTTGTCATTCGGCATTGAACTGGAACGCTTCGGAGGGCAATCGTTTGTGATTCATACCCTTCCCGCCGATCTTGCCGATATGGACGCCGTTGCGCTTGTAAAGGATATACTGGACGCCCGTGAAGACATGGGGAAAGACAGGGACGCTGTGGAAGCGCGGGATGAAATCGCCAAACGCATGGCGTGCCATGGCGCCATTCGCGCAGGACAGCGCCTTTCCAGTGAGGAAATGACAAGCCTGATCAAAGAACTGAGCAGCGCCGCACTTGCCTTTACATGCCCCCATGGACGCCCCACCATGATCCTCATGTCAAAGTCCCAACTGGATAAACAGTTTAAACGAATTGTCTGAACATGGGATAATTCCCAGGAAAATATTGGGGTCAGGCTATAATATTTTATAAGATTAGCGTCCCATATTCG
>JAFGFK010000101.1 GCA_016931135.1 Candidatus Sumerlaeota bacterium
AAATGAATAGAAAATGGACAAAGACAAAGGGCGTATCCCTTGTGGAAATTTTATTTGCCGTGGCGATTTTCTCCTTCACTGCCCTGGGTTTCATGGGTTCCCTTATTGCCAGTTCCCGCGCGAGCGCCGTTATCCCTTATGAAATCATGGCTGAAAATTTCGCTTCCCGCATTATCGAACGCATGCAGCTGCGATGCAGGCTCGGTTCTATCGATAAATATGAATTGCTCGGCGATTCCAGCGCCGATCCGGAAGATTCCTTTCTTCAGACTTTTACCTTTGAATCCGATCCCGACAATCCCGAAACAAGCGTCACATTCAATGTCGATGTGACTTTCCGGGGATTCGGCATGGTCTCCAGCGCCACAGATACGACGCTCACCGCCCAGTTTCCCCAGGGCTTTCATAAATGGGAAGACAACGCATGGGAGGGGAATCCGGTCATGATTAAAAACGGCCGCGGAAACGGTCAAATGGCTTATATCTTATCGAATACTGATGATACATTGACAATTACGCGAAATCTCGATGGATCTCCGGGAGATGGCTGGCTTTCTCTCCCTAACCCAACCTCCTATTTCGAAATCAACGGCGGTAAAACAGCCAAGGTCGTTGTGTCCTGGACGTTCAAGGACAAATCTTATTCCAGCGAGCGCGAAGTCCTGATTTATCATCCCTGATGGAAGAGACGCCCCCTATTCCCGCGGCGCATCTTTTATGTAAGGATGGCGTGAAATGAGAGCGCGATTGTTTCATGCGCTAAATCCCAAAAAGGGATTGACCTTTATTGAATTGATCATATCCATATCCATCTTCATGGGATTCAGCCTGGCTATGTATGTGATGCTCATATTCGGGTTGCGGGTTTATCGTTCCGACATCATGGAGATGCGTTTTTCGCATAACGCATGGAAACTGATCAATCGTCTGGAACTGGAAGTCAAACCTTCCACTCGCATAGTTGAGAAAGAAGAGGGAACAAGGCTGGAAATCACGATTCCCGAAAGTGAGGGGAATCAGCGCAGCGCCGCCTTTTTCTTTCAGGATACGGATGAAAATCCCGATACCATCCATGATAACGCCATTTTTTATGATCCCGATCTTTCTGTCGAAGACAATACCCAGCTTCTTGTTCGATATGTTTCACCGCTCCCCGGAGAGAAAATATTTTCTTATCCGGACGCAAGCGAACCGCTGAATGTGAACTTTCGCGTGGGAGATCGCGGTTCTGACGCCGAAGCCGTTGGGCAGGAGTTCACCGGACCCGGCTATCAGGGCATTGTCATACGCTCTTCCCTCGCGCCCAGAAATTGAAATCCCATGCTATGGAAAATGGTTTCGGGATCGATCCGGAAGGGAGATGATTGGAAATGTATCTCTTTAAACGACATTCCAAAGGTTCCGCCATTCTTCTGGTTCTGGTGTTCATTGTCATCATTGGCTGGGCGACCGGAATTCTATTGAGTCAATCTTTTTACCAACGCCGGGCAAACGCCCGATATGCCGTCTATCACAGTGAAAACAACGCTGCGGAATACGCCCTCAATAAAATGATCTCCGAAATTATTTTTCTCGGAACATACAAACCGGAGCAGGTAGGCGGCGGCATAGAGAATTTCCACAACGCCGTCCTTAATATTCAACCGCCCATGCTCGAAGGATATGTTTTCACTGATGTCTCGATCACTTGCATACAGGGCGAGAATCTCGAGTATGAGATAATCGATGATCCAACGGAAACCTGGACAGGATTCCCCGCGCTCCAGATCATTTACCAGTTGAGGGTCAGGGCGAAGGGGATCAATCCCCCCGCTTCCAATTTCGAGCATCCGGGCGTGGTTCTGGAACGAGACGTACAAGTCCTGAATATCCCCCTGTATGTCTTTGGCATATTCTATAATAACCTCCTCGAAATCTGGCCCGGACCCCAGTTCGACATGCACGGACGCGTTCATTCCAATATTGATTTATGGCTGGGCGCCAATACAGGCGCCAATTACTGGGAGCACGTTACCAGCGCCGGAAATCTCTTCGCGGGAAGGGCGCCTGGTTCCGGGAAACAAGGGGAGTCCTCCGGTCCCGTCAAAATCTTCAATGGCGACAGCCTGAAAAGCATGAAACTTCCCAATGGCGTCTGGCTGGACAGCGCGGTGGATAACTGGAAAAATCTCTCGGAAGAACGCTGGAACAATTATTTCCGGGATAAAGCGCACGGGGTGAGAAAGTTGAATCTCCCCATTCCATCCTATGAGGACCCCCACGCTTTGATCGAACGCGCCGATCCTGAAAATGACGACCCCGCGCTCAAAGATATCAAGTTCGAAAATAAAGCCGATCTTAAGATTCTTCGCAATCCCGTTACCAATGAAATCACGGGTTACGACAATATGGGGAACATCGTCCCTCTCACCTATGAGGATCCTGATAATCCAGAGGGGACCAAGTCCGTTTATAAGGAATCCATGTTCTATAACAATCGCGAGAATAAATTTATTCGCTGCCTCGATCTGGATATCGCCAATCTGAAAGAGAGCGGCATCGATCTGGGAAACGGAATGGCGTATATGTCCGAGGAGCCCAATGGAGAAAATGTCCAGGCGTCATGCCGGATTATCAACGGGGCGCATCTCCCTGCAACCATGACAGGTTCCATGACGATCGCCTCAGATGATCCCGTTTATGTACAGGGAGATTTCAACGTGGGTGAAAACCGCATTCCGGCGCTGGTTTCGGGTGACGCCATCAATATTTTGAGCAACGCCTGGAACGACGACGCCAATGACTTTTACCGGCATGGTTTGCAATACGCCTCGGTAACCGAAACCAACGCCATTTTCATGGGCGGTAATGTCCCCAGCGGAACCTATGACAATACCTACAGCGGCGGGGCGGAAAATTATTTCCGCTACCTGGAAAACTGGTCCGGACGCACTCACGCATTTCGGGGATCCCTCCTGAATCTATGGGAAAGCGATATTGCCATCGGTCCCTGGATTTATGGAAAACCTTATTACGAGGCGCCAAAACGAGACTGGCGCTGGGACAGCGTCCTCGGAGGCATCAATCCCCCTCCCGGCATGCTTTCCTTCTTCCAGGTGAATCCCCTTGTATGGCGAGTCGTTCCGGAATCCGAAATGAATCTGGCGGCGGAATAAAGAAGGCGCATCCCTACTCTGTTGCCAAATACAGGGAGCGTTTTAATCAGGGACTGGTTTCACCTTTCTCAAAAGCCGATCGCAGGATGTGAACCGTCATCGAATGAATCAGCGCGCCGCCTGTCTTCACGTATAATTCAAGTCCCGTTGACAACTCCTTTGGTAAAAAGCAGTTCGACATCGAAACTGCGCCCCTGTTTCCGAATATCTCGATCGTTGTTCGATCCACCAGCGCTCGCAATTCCACTTTTCCCGCAACATCGGGAAGATCAGCCGTAACGCCCATACAAGACAATTTCCCTTCTCGCCACGAGATGACACAGTCATGCAGCATGAGCCCAAACTCGGAACATCCCCCGGGCTCGATGGTAAGCTCGATGTCGAATAGTTCGCCTGAAATTTCTCTTAAAATATTTTTCCCGGGTTCGATGGCTTCATCCTTCCAGGTGAATGTTTTGTCATAGAGCGCTTCGATCTCTTTCACGGGCAACCGGCGCAATCTCACTCCGCTGGATGTGGCGCATAGCGTCAGCTCGCACGGAAAACTCATCTGCTGGTTGAACGGCATGCCCGGGTAAATTCCCCCGCGCATCCAGGCGATCTGAATGATCCGGCAAGGGGTATTGTTCCACGTTTGCGCAGCGTAAAAATTATTTCCGACATCCCCGCGAAATGGTCCCGTTTGCGCCTTGAAACTCTTTCCGTCAAATGATCCGATCCAGTAATTAAAACCAGCGTCATACGCTACCCAGCGCCTGTCATTCGGATTATTGTCCACGCGCGCCTCGAATATATCCGGACACTCGTAGAATCCCGGCGCCTCGAAGTCCGACGCATGATCCCAGTTTTTCAGATCATCCGATGTAAAAAATCGCAGTATGTCATTTTTGACCCATAACGCCATGACCCATTTGCCGCTTGGTTCATGGCGAAAAACCTTAGGATCCCGCTCGCATATATCAAGTCCCTGGTTCGGAACCACCGCCTTTCCCCCTTCGTAGAGATTCCATGTTCGTCCCCTGTCGTTGCTGTATGCCATTGCCTGAACCGACGGCTGCGTTGTGTGAGTGAAAAAAGCGATGATCGGTTTCAGCGAGCCTTTCCCGAGCCCCGATGTATTCCCTTGATCCACAACCGCTGTGCCGGAAAATATGTCGCCGCCTCCGTAGGGCGCAATCGCATCCGGCAGATGATTCCATCGAACCAGGTCTTTGCTGACCGCATGACCCCAGGTCATGTTGCCCCACTCGTTTCCCTTCGGATTACGCTGAAAGAAAAGATGATATTCCCCATCGTAAAACACGCATCCGTTCGGATCGTTCAGCCAGTTCTTTTTTGCGGTAAAATGAAACTGCGGACGATATCTTTCCATAAACGCGTCCTCCTCTTTATCCGGCGCCGCTCTTGCCCCAAAACAGAATGGAATGATGAAGCCTGACAATAACAACGCTGCGGTCTTTATTTTCATCGAGAGATGGTTCCTTTTCCGTATATCAAATGACGCCTCGATCAAATGATTAATTTCCGGGAAGAATTCAATGGAAAACTAAAGACATTTTCAGGAAACAGCCATGCGCCCCTTGCGCCCTTATGGCGACAAGCGTTGCTTGGAACGTTTCAAAAAAAGATAAATATAATAATCCGAGACTTGTTCTTTGTCCTTAAAATTAATACGTTTCCCCGCAAAAAAAGCTTGACTTCAAAATAAAATATTTGTTATTGATCTTCCGGTTATTTTGATTGATGAATAATAAGATTATCCGTTCTTTGCGTATCCGATCCGGATATGTCCGGGCTTTTGTCTGCATTCCGGGAAAGGAGTCTCGATCTTCCCCCCCATGGATAAAGGGAACCGGGAAACCTTTCCCCGTCGTTTCTTCTTTGATGGATGTATGATACATTTTTTATTTCGGGCTCGTTGAATAAAAAGTAAATTTTTTTGGAAACCGCTGATTACGAAGCATTTTCAAGGATTGAGACAACCATCCTCAATTTTTGAAGGAAAGGAGGTTTTCTCTTTTATTTCCCAAAAATGATTGATGAAAGGAGGCCATTTTTATGGCAAAAATCGTTCAAACCGCTTCGAGGAAAATCTTTTGTACAGGGGTATTGTTTTTCTTTCTCGCTGTTACGCTCGCATCTTTTGCCCAGCATTACGTTGTCAGTGATTTCGAGGGATATTCCCCGGGTGATGAGGTCATTTTTCAGGAACCCGGTTACAGCGGTTCCACGACTGGAATCGACGCCGCAACCGACATTGTCGGCGTCAGCAACTCCCAAGCCAATAACATACTTGATCCATCCGTTGGAACAATCGGCGTTCAATCTTACAGAATATACTGGAAATGGCTTTCCCCGGGAACTGGTTTTGCCCGATGCACCACCTATAATGTCGCTCATCAGATGAATCCCATCATCGATTTCACCAAAGGTCTTTCCATTTACGTGAAGGTCACCCAGGGGGAAATTGATATGTCGTACTGGGTGAGGGAAACGGGAGTCAGCGGCGTTATCGGTTCCAGCGACGGCGCTTCCGGCGCCATCGAGAGATGCACGCGTTTCGTCAGATTATCCGCTTCTCCCGAATGGCAATATGTGTATTTCGACGTTCCCAATGAACCGTATCTCGGATTGACCGGCAACAGCGTTCTGGATGGACAATGGGGAACCCTCGAATCCCTCGTTTTTCAGGCGGTAAGCGGATCCCCTGC
>JAFGFK010000102.1 GCA_016931135.1 Candidatus Sumerlaeota bacterium
GGGAACCGTGTAATTGGCTTTAAACCAGAAATCCATTTTCCCCTGGCAATCGAAGGGCGCCTTTTGTTCCTTCCATTCCACGTTTTGTTTGGAAAGCGCCTCCAGTGTGGATGCGTGGCAGCCGCAGAATTTCCACGCGGTTTCGGACCTATATGAATTGTACTTCTGTATCAATTCGCGAATAATGGAATCAAAACCCATAAGAATTCCTTTCCAACAATGAATTTAAAGTCGAGTAACTGAAGGGAAATTCCCTTTTCTGTCAATGTTTTTCATGAAAAATATATACAAATTTTTCACCCTAATTTTTTTCTTGCCTATTTGAAAACTTATTCTTATTTTTCCAACACTTTATTTTGGAGAAAGACATTCATGTAAAAGGATATGTAAATTGGAACAGGAAAAATCGAAGCCCTCCCAAAGTTTGCAAAGCGTGTCTCCCTTATTGAAGGAACAACGCCCCTTTCAATTCGTTACGTTACGCTCTATATGTATTTCCTGCGCCCTTATGCCCGTATTAGCCCTGTGGGTGGTAGAAGCGGAATTGATCTGGTACTCCGGTCATTCCACAGCCATTTCCCTCTTTTATCATGTCACGATCGTGATTTTCCTCCTGGGGCTACTCAATCTTCTTATCAAAAAGAAAAAGCCCGGTTGGGCGCTTACCCCACCGGAACTCCTGACCATTTATATGATGCTTTCCATTGCCGCCACGTTCTGCAGCCATGATATGATGCAGATCATGATCCCCATGCTGACCTTTCCCGCTTACAACGCCAATCCTCAGAACCGCTGGGATGAAATCGTGATGCCCTTTTTAAAGGACTGGGCAATCGTGATCGATCGGGAAGCCATTGTCGGATGCGCCACGGGAAACGCCACGATCTATAAACTCTCGATCTTTCTCGCCTGGGTGAAACCTCTTTTGTTCTGGGGGTTCTTTTTGTTCGTTTTGACCATGGCGCTCCTCTTTCTGAATGTCTTCTTCCGCTATCCCTGGACGGAACGAGAGCGGCTCAGTTTCCCCGTGATCCAGATTCCGATTCTTCTCTCCACCGCCCTTTCCAGTCTCCTCAAGAGCAAGCTCTTCTGGCTCGCATTTATCATAACGGCATTGATCGATATAATAAACGGACTTAACTTCCTTTATCCTGCGGTTCCCTCTATTCCCATCATCGACATTTTTCTTTTAGGCGATTATTTTATCGATCGTCCCTGGAATGTCATTGGATTTGTTACCATCAGTTTGTATCCCTTCTGTATTGGACTGGCGTATTTTCTCCCGACCGATCTGCTTTTCAGTTGCTGGTTTTTCTATATTTTCTATAAACTGCAGATGGTTCTGGGATCTGCCCTGGGAGTAACGGAGTTGCCGGGCTTTCCCTTTCCCGTGGAACAGGGCGCCGGCGGATATTTCGCCGTCGCTTTTTTAACCCTCTGGCTTGCGCGGAAACATCTGAGGGCTGTTTTCAGAACCATTCTCGGGAGACCTTCCGGCATCGATGATTCGATGGAACCCATGAAATATCGCACGGCGTTCATCGGATTTCTCGTATGCATGGCGATCCTGGTTTTTTGTGGGATAAAACTGGGCGGCACGCTGGCGATGATGTTTCTTTTCTTTGTGATATTTTTTCTTTATTCCGTCGCTATTGCGCGGATTCGCGCGGAACTGGGTCCTCCCGCGCATGATCTGCATTTCATGGGTCCCGATATGGTCCTGCATAACGCAATCGGCACAAAAGCCGCCGGAGAGGGCAATATTGCGGCTTTTTCCCTGTTTTTCTGGTTCAACCGCGCCTATCGCGCCCATTTCTCCGCGCATAGTATGGAAGGTTTCAAACTCGCCCAGCAGAATAAAATTTTGTCCAAATCCATCATGAA
Organism: Candidatus Sumerlaeota bacterium; assembly: GCA_016931135.1. Classification (GTDB taxonomy): domain Bacteria; phylum Sumerlaeota; class Sumerlaeia; order MWCT01; family MWCT01; genus JAFGFK01. The sequence continues at coordinate 1,885 of JAFGFK010000102.1, forward strand.
GGCGATGCTCATCGCCATTGTGATCGGGATTCTCTGCGGATTCTGGGCGATGCTGCACGCCATCTATATTCATGGATACAGCGGCAAACCAGCGGGAGACGCCTTTTCTCAGGAGGCGTGGAATCGCATGGCATCGTGGCTCTCCACTCCTCAAAAGCCGAATTATGGCGCAACGTCCGCCATTGGCTTTGGTTTTATTTTTTCCCTGATCCTTGGTTTTTTACGCACCAAGTTCACCTGGTGGGCATGGCATCCCGTGGGGTATGCCATCAGTTCCTCCTGGTCAATGGATCAATTGTGGTTCTGTCTTTTCCTCGCATGGCTGGCTAAAGGAATCATCACGCGGTATGGCGGCGCGCCGGCGTATCGCAAGTCGCTTCCTCTTTTTGTAGGGCTTGCCATGGGGGAATTCGTCATCGGAAGTTTCTGGAACATCTATGGGGCTATAACCAGCACCCCGGTCTATAAATTCTGGGGGTGATTGCGAGTTGCCCCCTTTTTCCTTAGAGATAACGCCTATCAAGGCTTCAATAAAGATGGAGTAGATCCTTTTCAAAAGATGCGCTGGATTGTTTTCACCATTATTTTTATCTTTCTGACTATAGGATTTTTTTATTATACAGGACGCCCTAAACCCTTGATACTGGAAGTCCCGGGTATCGACTTCACGGATAAATCGAAAAAAATCGCAGATACGCCGGCTATGGATTCATTGAGCAAGCATGTCCGGTTTTTCACCTCACGCCCAAGCCGCGTCACGGGGTATGCCGGATGCAATGAATCCGCGGGGTATATAATCCAGCAATTGAAATTCGCGGGAATCGCCGATTACGAAGAACTCGAATTTGAAACGGCGGCGCCAATTGCTAAAAACGCTTATCTCGATGCGGGGGTTCTGGAGGAATCTTTCCGGATTCCCCTTCATCCTCTTTGGCCCAATATGGCTCGAACCTGCCAGACGGCTTCCTCCGGAATCCATGGACCTCTTGTGGATGGTAAAAAGGGGAAAACCACGGATTTGAAAGGCAAAGTTGTATCCGGCGCCATTGTAATCCTGGATTGGGATTCCCATCTGGAATGGATGAACATCCCGGAATTCGGGGGGAAGGCGGTCATTTTCAGGGGAAATTATAAAGCCCCGGGAAACATTTGCCGGAATAAATTTCTGACGGTGCCCGCCGATATCCCGAGATATTATGTGGAGGAAAAAGACGCCCTTCTCCTGGACGCCCTTCTTGCAAAGGAGAATCCCTCGGGAACCATATTTTGCGAAATGGAATGGCGAAAGGTCACGGGGAAAAACATCCTCGCGCGGGTTCAGGGAAGCGACATATCGTTCCGCGAATCCGATGTGGATAAGAGTCCCATTGTTTTCACGGCGTGTTATGACAGCGTCAGCGTTGTTCCCGATTTATCTCCCGGCGCTCAGCAATGCCTTGGGGCAGCGTCTCTTCTGGAGCTCATCAAGTACTGGAAGGGGAGAAAGATCGATCGTCCGGTTTACGCCCTTTTCACCTCGGGGCATGGACAGGCGATGGCTGGAATCATCAACTTTACAGGCAAACTTCAAAAAGGTCTCAAAGATGGCTGGGCATCTGAAGAAAGCTATTCCCTTCTTGCCCGTATGGGGCGCCCCGCCCTTTTTGTGGAACTCGACGTCTCCGGCCGTTCAGACCGGTTCGGCATATTCTGTATGGGACGCCTTCGCAGCTATCCCGAAGGTCATCTTCGTTACCGTTTCAGCGCCTTGGGGCAGAAGCTCGAGGAATTCGGGCGAACTTTTTGCTGCGATGAAAATTCCACAAACTCCCTTTCCAATTTTGTGGATGGGATCAATGTCACCCTGGGGAGAAACTGGAACACCTATTTCCCTTATCAAGCGCCGTTTGAAAGCGAAATCCCCATACTTGCCGGTTTTCCGGCTGTGACCCTCGCCACGATCAATGATGACCGGCATTACATCGACACGCCGGATGATTCGCTGGAGACCATCGACTTCGATCTCCTGGAAAGGCAGATTGTATCGGAAATGGGAGACCACATCGGATTGGATATTGTCACCCTGGGGCTACTTTCCTGGAAGGGGCCGTTTGTTTCCGCCGCATTGGAGGATTGGTGGACGACTCTTTCGGGTCGCGTGGTCTGGCTGGATCAGGAGAAGAATTATACGCCCAACGAGCCCCTTGCCCATGCCCTTGTCTTTCTCAAAACGCGCCGCGCGGATAAATACCTCATGGGAACGCGGGGTGTTCCCGCAGTTTTTACCGATCAAAACGGCAGGTTTGAATTCGATGGGATGATCAAGGCGTTATTGTACGGTCAATGGTATTCCTATCACTGTTCGATGGAGGCGTATGGTTCCGCCTCGGATTTTTTCATCGATGCAAATCCGGCTGCCTACCAGGAATATCTCAAAACAAAATATAAAGATGAACAGGACATTCATGACATCGATCGCGATGGTTCCATTATCTATGCCATCGATATGGCCAGGCCGGAGGATTATCCCTGGACAACCAAGATGATCAAGAGGCAGCAGCGCCTCAACCTGGTTTGCTTTCCCTGCAAATCCATCACCATGCTGGGGCTTACCGACGCCCGGGGATTTGTCCCCTTGAAGGATATCACGATCCTCGATGTGGGAACCCAGAGCCCGCCATTCCAGTTTGGTTTCAGCGCAGCGGATATCATGGGATTCTTCCATGAGGAAAACTGCTTTTCCGTGTGGGCGGACCCCAAGCTCAAGGTACGCCTTACCATGGGCATGGGCTTCGTTGAAAAACGCCTGATCCTGATCAATAATTCCCCGGAAAATCCTGTGGGAGAAGGATTCGTTCTGGAAGATATCTCCAGCATTCCCTCCATTACGCTTCAGGGCGGTTCCGATCTGTGGAATCTCGATGAATCACGGATTCGGAAATTATCTCTTCATGGGATCAACAATCCCAGGATCAACCTGATGCACGAGGAGGCGAAGGAACATCTGGAAATGGCAAAGGACGACATGGCGAAACTGGATTATCAGAACTCCCGCAGCGCTGCGGAAAAAGCCCTTTCCCTTGAAAGCCGCGCCTATGCGGAAATTCTCGCCACGATCAATAACATGATCAAAGGGGTAATCTTCTATCTCGCCCTGCTTCTCCCGTTCTCCTACTGTCTCGAACGACTTGTCATCGCCTCGGAAAATATCAAAAGGCGCATCCGCTGGATCATGTTCATCTTCCTCCTGGGTTTTGTTATTTTGACCCTGGTTCATCCTGCGTTTCGCTTCACCATGACCCCCCTGATCGTGCTTCTCGCCTTCATCATCATCATATTTGCGGGCGTCGTCAGCTCGCTCCTTGTCGCGCGGCTCGATAACATGTTGAAGGAGCGAAAACAGGCGTCCTACGGCATACATGAGGACAAGACGCAATGGGCGAATATCCTCATAAGAGCGATCGATCTCGGAATCGCGAATATCAGGCGCAGGCCGAGGCGCGCCCTTTTAACGGGCGCCACGATCACGCTTGTAACCTTCATTCTCCTCTCCTTTACATCCCTTGTTCCCACCATCAATATCTCGAAGCTGAAACATCCGGAGGGAGAGCCTGTTTACAAGGGATTGTTCGCCCGCCATAAACCCTGGTGGGACCTCTCGCCTGCGCTTTATAATACTTTGAAGCGGAATTACGAAAAATCACGGGAAACGGAAACCGGGGAGAAGGAAGGCGCGGTTGTTTCCGGCAGGGCATGGTTCTTTTCCGATTACTGGGGAAACCTTTCCCAGATCGATTTGACCGCTCCTCGGGCTGCCGGAGCGGAATCCGAAGATCAGGGGGCGGAAAAAAAGCCCCCGTCTTTTACCGCTGTGGCTCTTCTCTGCATGGATTACAAGGAACCCCTGGTAACCGGCGTGGATAAATCCCTTGTCGCCGGAAGATGGTTCAAGGATGAAGATGAAGTTGGAATCATTCTGCCCCGGCATATTACAGGATTTCTGAACCTGGGAGAAAACGATATCGGCGCGCCGGTTATGGTTTATGGACAGAAATTGCCGCTCCTGGGAATTTACGATGAGAGAAAATTCGACGAGATACACGATATTGACGGCGAACCGCTGACTCCGGTCAATTTTGTTCTCCAGCAGCAGATAAAAGCGAAGGAAAACGCCTCCCGATACGTCGATATGCTCGATACATACGTTCATTATCCCTCGGATCAGGTCGCCATCGTTCCGCTGAAATACGGAATGCAGGTTTTTTCCGCCTCGCTGAAAGGCGTTGCCGTGAAAACTCCGCCCGGGCTCGATCCGGAAATCGAGGCGGAAAAATTCACCAAACGCGCCGATTATACCATCCTTGCCTCCGATGGAAACAAGGTCATGGTATTTTCCGCATACAACGCCAGCCAGCTCAGCGCAGCGGGTCAGATTTTGATCCCGCTCTTACTCGGATTTCTGATGGTTCTCGGCACAATGCTCGGTTCGGTCTTCGAGAGAAAGAGGGAAATCTTCGTTTATAATTCCGTGGGATTGTCTCCCATGAACGTCTCCTCCCTCTTCCTTGCCGAATCCTCCGTTTACGCCATCATCGGCGCTGCCGTCGGTTATCTCCTGGGGCAGGTTATCTCCAAAATCCTGCTTTTGACCGGTTCCCTCTCCGGGCTTACTCTTAATTATTCCGCCTCCTCGACAATTTTCGTTACATTTTTGACAATGACGATCGTTCTGCTTTCCACGATCTATCCGGCAAAAGAGGCGTATCACGCCGCTGTTCCGGAATCACGCAGGGAAGATGACGAGGAAGATGATGTCAAAACCGCGCAGGACAGAATCAGCAGTTATCTCCCCTTCGTGACATCACAGGAATATGTCCTCGCTATGCAGGCTTATCTGTGGGAATACCTGGAAAGTCTGGAAGGAGTGACTATTGGTAAACTTGGAATCGATAGCCTTTCCGCTCATGTCGAATCCTGTAATGATGAAAACATACCCGTTCTTTCCTTCAGGGCGTGGCTCGCGCCTTTCGATCTCGGAGTCAGCCACGACGCCCAGATCAAGATCAGAAAACGCGAGGGAACCGGCGTTCATCAGTTTCATTTGACCGCTGTGCGCTTTACGGGCGATCAGCAGAACTGGCGCCGGCTCACCCCCTTCTTTATTCAGGGAATACGAAAACAACTCCTTTTATGGAGAATATTGTCGGATGAAGAACGCCGGCGTTACTCCGAAAAGGGCAGGATTCTTTTCAGCGGGAAGTCGGAAACCAGTAATCCAGAGGATGCTTATGAAAGAGAATAATCCGGACAAAAAGGAAATCAGGGTTCAGAACCTTATAACTGGCGATGACCTGGAAAAGGGAAGATTTATCGATGGTTTTTCCAGGAAAACCATCCTCGGCGCGCTCTTTGTCGCCTTCATCATGATGCCCGGCTCCATCTTTCTCAGCCTCATGGCTGGGCAATCCCTCGGAACCGCTGCGGAATGGGTGACCATCATTCTCTTTGCCGAACTCGCCAAACGCAGCTTCACCCGATTGAGACGCCAGGAAATCTATATCCTCTTTTTCGTCGCCAGCACCATCGCCAACTCCAATCCGTTCCATGTTCTCATCTGGAATCAATATCTCCTTCAATCCCCGCAAACCACTTCCATTGCAGGACAAATCCCGGATTGGGTGGTTCCCTCCGCTTCTTCTCCCGCTGTTCAAACGCGCAACCTCATTCATCCGGATTGGTGGTGGAGCGCATCCCGCGGATTCTTCTCCCCGATCGTCATGGTGGTAATCGGTTACATCCTCGGAAGGCTTTCGTGGTATGGACTGGGATATGTCATGTTCCGCGTTACCTCCGATCATGAGCGTCTCCCTTTTCCCATCGCCCCCATCGCCTCCGAGGGCTCCACCGCGCTTGCCGAATCAACGGAAAGGGAGGAGGACGCCGATGGCGCGCCCAAAAAGAAATCCTGGCGCTGGAACATGTTCAGCATTGCAGCATCAGGCGGCATTCTCTTCGGCTGCCTTTATATCCTGCTGCCGGTTTTTACCGGGCTTTTCTTTAAAAAACCCATCATGATCTTTCCCATACCTTTTATTGACTTCACATCGAATGTGGAAGGCGTGCTTCCCGCCAGTCTTATTTCTCTCAGCATCGACATCGGCGCCATTTTCATCGGCATGATCATCCCCACCGAGATAGCGCTCGGCATGTTTACAGCCACTATTTTGACCAGCGTCATCGGAAATCCGATCCTCCAGCATTTCGGGGTTTTCAGACACTGGACCCCCGGCAACAGGCTTCTTGTAAACCAGATGATCCTCAGCTTCGATTTCTGGATGAGCGTTTCCGTGGGATTGTCCCTGGGAGTCGCCATCATCGGCATCCTGAATATCATAAAGAATATACGCCGGAATCGCAAAAAGGCAAATGCCGCTGCACCTGCCGCGCCCACCGCGCCCCCTCCGGATCAATTAGATAGAAAGGCGTCGAAAGAAAGGGGAGACTTTCCCATCTGGGTTGGCGTAGGTCTGTTCCTTCTCACAACATGTCTCATCGCGTGGATCGCCCATATCCTGGTTCCCGATTTTCCCATCTGGATCATGATTGTCTTTGGATTCATATGGAGCCCGATCAATACCTACATCTCCGCGCGCCTCATCGGTCTCACCGGTTCCGGTGTCGGCGTTCCCTTTCTCAAGGAAACCTCCTTCATCCTTTCCGGATACAAGGGTGTGGACATCTGGTTCGCTCCCATGCCGCTGTTCGATCATGGGGCGGCCGCTCAAAGATTCCGGGAATTGGAACTGACCCGCACGCGCTTCACTTCCATCTTCAAGGCGGAACTGTTCATTTTCCCCATCGTGCTTCTCAGCAGTTTCCTTTTCTACTGGTTCTTCTGGCATCTCACGCAGATACCATCGGACAGTTTTCCCTTTGCCGCGCGCACCTGGCCTGTTGCCGCGCGCCAGGCGTATTTGATATACACGGCGAACAGCTCGGAGCAGCCGCTGCTTCTCCAGGCGCTGAATCCGAAAATCATCGGGGGCGGCATGGTTGCGGGGCTGGGCATTTTCGGCATCCTGAGTTTACTGGGGCTTCCGGTGATTTTCTTTTACGGCATGGTCGGCGGCGTATGCGCCCCCCTTCATGCCACGCTACCGCTTTTCATCGGGGCGCTGCTCAAGAAATATTATTTCAATAAAAAATTCGGAAAGGAGACCTGGGCAAAATATCTTCCGGTTCTCGCTGCCGGCTTCTCCTGCGGCATCGGACTCGCCGGCATGATCGCCGTCGCGCTTTCCCTCGCGTCTTATTGCACGAGAGACCTCCCGTTCTGATATGGGAGCATACTTTTGAAAAATGGAGTCAGGCTCTGCAAAAATCTGCGTATCATCGAGTATGTTTTGTATTATGATGCGTTGGATTTTTATAGGGTCTGAACCCTTCAGAGGATTCCATCATGCAGAATGATAACGAACACAGCATTTTTGATCACAAACCCAAAACCCCGAAAAAACTGATCGTACTTCCCTGGGGTAAAACCTTCAGGATTTGCCTGAATAATATCCGGAACAGGTTCGGACGCAGCTTCCTTACCTTTTTATGCATTGTGATTGTCGTGGCGTTCTTCATGTCCTCTCTTTCTTATCAAACCATGATCGCCCGGCTGGTTCAATCCAAAGATATTTACACAAAGGCGGTTCTGGAAAAGGCGGGGGTGTATTCGCACGATCCGATCGCCTTCCAGAAACAAAGCGATCAGAAAACCTGGCTTCTCATTCTTTCCGCTGTTTTGTGTTTTGTCGGCATCACCAATACCATGCTGATGAGCGTTACCGAACGGATTCGCGAGATCGGCACGCTCAAATGCCTTGGCGCCCTCGATTCCTTCATTGTCCGCCTTTTTCTTGTGGAGAGCATTTTTATTGGAATCCTGGGGAGCCTCGCCGGAACAGTTTCAGGCTTTATCCTTTTTATTATTCAGATATTGGCATCCCTTGATTCTTCTATTTTGTCGATTTCTTCCTTCGGGGACGCCCTGGTGTCATCCGCCCCCTTATCGATTGCCATGGGAACCATTTTAACCGTGATCGCAGCGGTTTATCCCACCTTTGTCGCAGCCAGGATGAAACCCGTGGAAGCCATGCGTGTGGAGGTTTAAAAGGAATATGATCAAACGCGAGATTGTCCGGACAAAAGACGTGACAAAGGTTTACAGGATGGGTTCCGAAGAGGTCCATGCCCTCAAGGGAATCTCCATCACAATCGATGCGGGGGAATACATCAGCATCATGGGTCCCTCCGGTTCGGGGAAAAGCACCTTTTTCAACATGATCGGCGGACTCGATAAACCCACTGTGGGAGAGGTTTACATCGACGAAGTCGATATTGCCCAGCTGGATGTTTATGAACTCGCCTGGCTTCGCTGCCGCAAGATAGGATACATCTTTCAAACCTTCAACCTGATCCCGGTCATGACCGCGCTGGAGAATATCACCCTCCCCATGATTTTTGCCGGCATGACTTCCGAAGACGCCAACGACAAGGGAAAAACGCTCCTTGAAAAGGTGGGATTGGGAGAGAGGCTGCATCACCGTCCGTTCGAGCTCTCCGGAGGGCAGCAGCAACGCGTGGCGATCGCGCGCGCCCTGGCGAATGATCCCGCCATCATCCTCGCCGATGAACCTACCGGCAACCTCGATCTGAAAACAGGCCACGAAATCATCGAGCTGCTCAACGAATTGAAAGAGACCCGTGGCGTCACCATCATCACTGCCACGCACGATATGAAGATGCTGGACGCCAGTGACCGTGTTTTATGGCTTGAAGACGGGCTGATAAAACGCATCCAATCCCGCAGCCAGCTCAAAATCCAGATCGGCTCCATCGACGGCAAGGAAGAGTGATTTCCCAATTTATCAACGAGGCTGCCGGGGAACAAAAGGAACTCCATCTCTCCATAAATCCAGCGCAATAGAAAAAAATAAAAACAAGAAACAAGAGTTGAAAATCTATAAAGTCAAATCCAAGATATAATCAATGCCCCTATGGTTATAAAGGCGCTGGCAGCCAGCTGTGTCGCTTCAGATGAA
>JAFGFK010000103.1 GCA_016931135.1 Candidatus Sumerlaeota bacterium
CGCACTCCGCAAGAGAAGTTTGAAGTTTGAAGTTTGAAGTTTGAAGTGAGGTATTCAAATATTATTAAAAAAATTCCGCACTCCGCATTCCGCATTCCACATTCCGCATTTTTACCCTCCGTAGTTAAACTTCCAGTTTAACGAAGGAGGGCGCATTCCGCATTTCTAATCCGTATCATCAGACGCTTCCTGGCTATCCCCGTTCTTTTCCATTTGGTTTTTAAGGGAAAATAGATCGAGTCCGGGTTTTACCTCCACGCCCTCGCTCTTCAACTGATCGAAATAACTGTAATATACCTTCGACAGGGGCTTCGATTTGATCAATACGGACGCCTCGTTTCCTATTTCCACTGCGTTATGGGTCCAATTCGTGGATCCCACGATTACCTGGTCATCCACGATCGCCATCTTGGCGTGAGTTTGCGTGGTAAGGCTGTCATAAAAAACCGTCACGCCCCCAGCCATGAGCCGCATGGCTGTATCCTCGTTCTGGGCATTCACGGTCCATTCGCCTGTGCTTCTTCGTTTGCGGACTTCCGCATCGAAGATCACCTGGACATCCACCCCCCGCTTCTTTGCGCTGATCAGGTCTTTGAGCATGATATTGACCTGGCTGACGGGTTCACCGGGTTCCCGCCCCTTCCGGGCGTCATAAGCGGGAATCATGGTATAATACAGAGCGGAGCGTTGAACCACGCGTATGCTTGTTTCCGCCTTTTGGAAGGCTCCATGCGCAAAAGGGAAAAACTGCCGATTGGTCAAAAGCTTGATATCCTCCACGGGATACATGTCAAATCCTTCCCTGGAAACGATTTTTTCCGCGCGGGTAATCGGGAGAGGCGAATGCCCCGCCTGCTCCATCATTTCATTTATATAATCAAAAAACGCCTTTGCCGCTTCCCGGGACCAGATAAGAACCGCCGCCTCGTTATTGACATGAAGGGAGTAATGAGACCAGTTATGGGATGAAACCACGGTGGCGTAATCGTCGATGATGATCACCTTCTGATGACTGGTGAGTTCCTTGTGATCGAAATATACAACGACTCCGGCTTCCTCCAGTCTTTTGGCAAACGCCTTGTTTTGCTGATCGAGGTTCTGATCCCAGTTGGACGTTTCCAGGAGAACCCGGACATCGACGCCTCTTTTTTTCGCCTGGATCAATTCCTGCAGAAACATGTTGGAATCGCTGTCGGGATATTCTTCATAAAACCAGGCTTGATACGCCATGATGCGGATATTGGATCGGGCGGCGTTAAAGAGTTTATGAACAGCGTGGACGTAATCCTCGTTATTGAGAGGAGTCGCGCCATCTGCGGGGAGTCCGTAAAAGTTGAAGGGAACGAGGAAGAGAATAAACGTCAGGAAAAGAACGGATAAAGAGTGAGGAGACGACTTTTTCATAAAATTCCTCCGAATGACTTGATAGGCTGTAAACTGAAAAGATATTGAAACACGTATCATTCCATCGGGTCAAGTTTGAAGTTTCATCCCCGATTCCTGGGGGCGCATGTCTGAATTCTATCAAACGGAGTCAAGATTCGCCCCCTGCCACTTCTCTATAAGATTTTCTCCCCGGGAAACTCCGGTTGTAAATACCGAGATCGAGGCGGGAACCATCAGTTTCAAAAGTTCAAAACACAAGGGCGGGCAAAAAACTATTTTCAGTTTTGCGATCTTCTGCGCGATGCCTCCGCATCCTTCCTGAACATTGAAAACTTCCACCTGAGTGGGGCCGGGGTAAGCCTTGAATATTTTATATATTCTTTTCAGGCAATCTTTATCCGGAACGGGCTGCCGGGAGCAGTCGATCGTCAATTTGCTCACGGAGGGAATCTGCGCAAGAAGTTCCTCCAGGGAGAAACAACATGTCGCATTGAGGCATGGGAAATCGCCTTTTTTCTCCACTATGCCTCCGATCATGACAGGAAGATTGATCTGGAAGCTGGCGCCATATCTGGCGGCGACCGACCTTGACGCCCGCGCCATGATTCCCCCGAAATCCAGGATCATCCTGGTATCTTCCATGATTAAGGGTCCTTCCGTATCAATATGATCGATGAATCCTCCCAGGTATCGAATCTGGTTGAGATGTTTCAGGTTCAGGTCTTTCGGGGCGACCGCCCCCATCGCCTCCAGAAGGATGGCATAAGGCTCGAGGGGATAGCGGCTGACAATATAGCCGGTTGCCTCGCGTTCCATTCGCATCAGATCGAGCGGGGAGAACTCCGGCATATCCGGCGCCTGGGAAAACAGGTCGGATTCGAGGGGATCGAATAGGTCTGGAATCTGTTGATCCGCCCCATCCTGTTCCCGCGCAAAACCGATTGTTTGTTCCAGGATATGGAGGAGCTGGGAACGCCTGAGTCCGAAGCTGTCGAGGGCTCCAGATTTGATCATATTGACAAGGAGGCGGTGGTTGATAAGCCGCGGATCGGTTCGATGGCACAAATCCGCCAGGTCATGAAAGGGTCCCCCCTGGCGAACTGTCACAATTTCATTGCAAGCCTTTTCCCCCATTTGCCGGATCACCATGAGCCCCGTGCGGATTCCCTCTCCTTCCTGAGAGAAGGAATAGTCGCTTTCATTGATACCGGGAGGTTTGAGATTGATACCGAGACGTTTCGCATGGCGTAAAAGGGATATAAAGGGGGAAAGTCCCGATTCCGCAGGTTCGGAAGAAACAGGGAGAATTTTTTTCGACATTCGGGCGAGAGAAGTTTTTCCCCCCTGGGCGGTTCGCGTCAAAACTGACGTCATGAAGGAAGCTGGATAATGCGTTTTGATATAAGCGCATTGAAAGCCCAGGCGGCAAAGGGCGATCACCCGGGCAATATTGGCTTCCGAATTCTTCATTACGGCGTTGGAAGAGGAATTATAATTTCCCATGTCCGTAACCAGCTTTACCAGTTCCATGAAGGAATTCGGTTTTCTTGTACGAAGAATTGTTTTCACGGTAATGGAATCAAAGGGATAGATTCCATCGCTCTCTCCCCTTGCAAGAAACTGGAATGTCTGAAAGTCGTCGAAATCCACGGATTCGAGGGTAAATTTGGGATTGCTCTGGCTTTGAACCCATGTCACGGCGTTATCCAGGATATCGATCATGGAATCGGGCGCGATATACACCCGGTGGATGCCCAAGGCGTCGATCAATTCCTCATCGAATTGGGAGACAAGTTTTCCCTCCCTGTTTTCGCAGGGAACGAGGGATTCCAGATCCTTGGAACAAAAGGCAATGGAACCGCGGGAGGGCTGGATCGTTTTAGGTCTCGGGAACAGCCTGGCAAAAAGGGACATCAGGTATTCTATGGAACCAAGGGGAAGCTGATCCTTGTATTTACTGACAAACGATTTGTACGTAAGATAGGGATCGAAGTCAGGAGCGTTGGATTGCTCCGAATCCTGTTTTCCGGACAGTTTCCGTATCGTTCCAAGATTTTCAGTCACATTCTTCGAGAAAAAGGAGGCGTCTATCGGGGATAAACGCGCCCATGCGGCGATATGATCCACGAGGGCGGGGCGGGACCAGGTCGCCGCGGCGCCCAACTCGCATACGGATCCCGGGGGAAACGTTTCCACGATCCAGTCGATGACTTTATCCATCCATCTTGTGGGAATCTCGAACACGGCGACGTCATCCGCCGGTTGATCATGATCGGGAGGCATAAATCTGACGTGATATTTAACCGGATCGATATCGGTCAATCCCAGGAGATAGGCGATCAGAGAGGCGTTATAGAATTTATGGGCGAGGAGAAAATGAATCCTGTTGGCGGTAAGAAAATCCGCAAGGCGGTGAAGAAACACAAGGTAATTCGCCTGGTTATTTATCCTGATGAAATGGAATTCTTCATTGAGGCGGTCTTTGATTTTTTCGGTGAGCGCGCCGAAATAATGCCCGGCTTTTTCGAATATGGCGTCCCAGAGAAAGGACTCGGCGTCCTGCCCCCGGACAAAATCCTGCAAGGGAATTCTGGGTTCAGGGCGCCCCCAGTATTCCTGCAGATCGAATTCACACGATTCCGCAATGGCGCGCGTGGCTTCCACGGCTATGGGATAAAGACGGAATTTATGTCTCATGAATTCTGGATCTCCCAGGTGCTGGGTGAATTCCGGAGGGGAAAGCAGTTCGCCGAAGGGAGCGCCGGTACGCGCTTCAAGGATTGTCCGGCTGCCGCTCAAGCATAAATACGCGGTTTCATCTTCCGGAAGGATATAACGGACATCATTCGCAGCCACGATGCCTATATCGAGGAAATGAGCCAGTTGCGCCAGTCTGCCGTTGATGGTGCGTTCGCGATCATCGTTGGTGATGACAAACTCGAAATACACGCGGGATTTTCCGAAAATATGGATGATCCGGCGTATATACTCCTCCGTTTCCTCTATGCGCGCTTTTTTCACGAGATTATAAAGTTCGCCCTGTTGGGAACCTGTCAGAAAAAAAAGCCCTTTATGGGAATCTTCCAGATCATGAAGCGTAATGGAGGGCTGGTTTGATTGCGTATTCCTGAACGCGCGATTGAGAATCCTGACGAGGTTGTGGAATCCCTCCTTGGTTTGCGCCAGGAGAACCGCTCTGTATAGATTTCTATCCCCTTCGCCCCGGGCGCCGAACATGCGGGCGCGGAAGGGAAGGATATTGATTTCGCATCCGATAATGGGTTTGACGCCGAAGGAGTGGCAGAATTTGGTAAATGCGGGTATTCCCGCGAGAGAATTAACATCGGTAAGAGCCAGGGCATCGTAACCCAGGCGGGCGGCGGACTGAACCAGTTCCTGAACCGAAGACACGCCTTCTTTCAAGCTGTAATGGGAATGGGTATGAAGATGGACAAATTCCGCCTTAATCATGTGATATTTTGGGGAAACTCCTGTAACGGTAAAACTTGATTTTTCAATTTTCACAAATCGATACGCTTGTCAATTTTTTAATGTTGAAATACGATACGGGAATCCGATATAGGTATTAACAGATAACTGAATATGGTATAAAAAAGAGGTTTTTTCCTTGGATCCCGAGCCACCTGAACAGTCGAAGAGACATTTTACCGTTTCCATTGCCGCCCTTCTCATGATAGGCGCTCTGTTCGGCGTAGCCGCTGATGATGTTGGCAATCAGCAACTCATGTCCGCTTTTTCATCGCCTTATCCTCCCGTGGTATTATGGATTCTGCTGGTAATATTTCTGGGACTTTCCGCCTTCTTTTCAGGAAGCGAGACCGCTCTTTTCTCCCTGGACCCCATCCGCCGATCGCATCTGGAAAAAACGCACCCCTTCGGTTACGGTTTCATAGACAGGCTGTTGGAGAAACCCTATAAAACCCTCACGGCGATCCTGTTTCTCAACCGTTTCGCCAATATAGGCGCCACTCTGACGGCAGGCGCCCTGTCCGCTTCTCTTGTTTCCCATTCGCCGGTTGTCAGTTTCCTGGCAGGAGCTGGGGGAGTCACCATCCTGATCCTTCTTATCGGTGAAATCATGCCCAAAACCATAGCCATCGAACGCACCCAGGTCATGGCGCTCCTTTTCGCCCCCCCTCTTGTTTTTTTTGTCCGCATTTCCTCCCCTTTCCGCAGGATGATCGATTTCATCACAAGGCTCATATATCGTATCATTCGTTTCCAATCTGTGACAAAAACCGAACGATACCTCGAGGAAGACTTGAAAATGATGCTTTTATCCGGGGAGTTCGACGGCTTATTGGAAGAAGATGAAAAGGAGATGATCGACAGCGTATTCGAATTCGCCGACAAAACCGCGGAAGACATCATGACTCCCCGAACAGACCTGGAGGCGTACCCCAATACCCTGAACCAGGACGAAATGATGGAAGCCGCCCGAAAAGGGCGATATAACCGGGTTTTGGTTTATAAGGAGGACATCGATCATATCATCGGAGCGCTTCATGTGAAAGATATTCTCCTGAATCCCGGGCAAAATTATGGAGACTTGCTCAGGGAGCCGTATTTCGTGCCTCCCAAGAAAAATCTCCCATCCCTGCTACTCGAGATGCAGAAGAAGAGAACGCATATTGCGATTGTCCTGGATGAATACGGCGGAACGGCGGGAATCATCACGCTCAACAAACTCCTGGAAGAAATTGTGGGAGATATCCAGGAAGCGCGCGAGGCTTCCGGAAAAAAGAAGGACATTATCCGGTTGGGAACGGATCATTACAACATTACTGGCATGATCGACATCAGGGAATTGAACGAAACCCTGGGGCTCAACCTGGAGGAGGAAGTCTCCCGAACCCTTTCAGGATTTGTCTTCAACTCCCTGGGGAGACTGCCAAAAGCAGGGGAAGAATTCCATTCAAGCGGATGGCATTTCCGAATTTTGAAGATGGACGGCAACCGTATCGACCGCATCGAGACAAGAAAATTGCCATCCCCCCACGCATCCCCGGTTCCGCCCGAGGCGCATGAGGAGATGAAATCATGATGGTCATGATACTCATGTTGGCAAGCGTTTTATTATGCGTCTTCATGACCGGATTTTTCGCCGGATCGGAAACCGGGGCGATTTCCGCCAACCGGCACCGCCTGCGCAATCTCCAGAAAGAGGGCGACCAGGGCGCTGAGGATGTCATCTCGCTACTCTCCGATACGCAGAGAATCCTGACTGTCACCCTGGTTGGCACCAATATTTTTTCCATTTTCGCCGCCCTTTTCGCCAAGCAGTTTTTCACGATCATATTGAGTTTTATCGCGCCGGGGGAAGAGATGAGGCTTGCCGACCTCGTATCCCTTATATTGATAACGCCCTTTGTCTTGATTTTCGGCGAGATAGTTCCCAAACAATTTTTCAGGGAACATGCGGACGTCCTGATGCTGCGGCTCAGCAAATATCTGCGTTTCTTCTCTCTCCTCTTCATACCTGCCGTCAATATTTTCAATGCCATTACTTACCGGATAGTCGGAGTATTCGGCGTTCGAAAGGGGCAATCCCGCATCCGGTTCACCAAGGAAGACCTGAGGCATCTTGTCGGGGCGGGAGAAGAAAACCATAATGGGAGCGAAAACAATGCTCCCATCAGCCATGAAACCAACATGATTCATAACATCTTCAAACTCGAAAAAACGCTGGTTCGGGAAGTCATGAAACCCCTTGTGGACGTCATCGCCGTACCGCTCCACGCCGCTACTGTCAAAACCGCGCTGGAGACGGCGAGGCGAAGCGGCTATTCCCGCCTCCCGGTTTATGATACAAGCATCATCAACATGGTGGGATATATCAACATCTATGACATACTGCGTTCGGACATCGGGGAATGGGACGATCTCAAGCCGTTCCTGCGAGAACCCTACTATGTGCCAGAGGTCAAGCGTATAGACGATCTATTGCAGGATATGCTCGAAAGCCACACATCGGTCGCGATCGTTTTTGACGAACATGGGGGTTGCAGCGGATTTGTAACGCTCGAAGACATCATAGAAGAGATCGTCGGGGAAATCGAGGATGAATTCGACAAAAGGAGCGTGATGTATTACGAGGAAAAACCCGGAATTTACAACATCGATCCCAAAATGGACCTGGATGATTTGAGGGAGGAGGTCAATATCATTCTGCCCAAACGCGATTGCGATACCCTGGGAGGCTTTATTTACAGCGTCCTGGGCAGGGTGCCGAAGGAAAACGAGACTATTAACTATGGAGAATATCTTATCCAGGTCCTTCAACTCGAACCTCCCAAAATCAAACGCGTTCGGATCGAACGCATCCCCCGGGAAAAAATATCCGAAGCGTCTCCTGACGATTCCGGCGTTGTATAAATAAAAACGTTATGTCAGAAGATTTACAGACATCCCCCCAGGCAAAGGCAAAGGAGCGAATGCGTATTTACATTCTTTTTGCCTGCGTCCTGATTGCGTATTCAACGAGTTTCAAGGGCGGTTTCATACTGGATGATCTTTCAGCGATCAGGGAGAATCGGACTATCCGGAGGCTTTACCCGCTGTCCATTCCCCTTACTCCCCCAAAACAAACCAGCGTATCCGGAAGACCCCTTCTTAATCTGTCTTTTGCGCTGAATTACGCGATCAGCGGTCTCGATGTAGGGAGTTATCATCTATTCAATCTCCTCATCCATGCGGCGTCCGCTCTTCTTGTATATGGCGTCATACGGCGCGCCCTGAGATTTTTTCGGAACCGTTTTCAAACGCGCGCAGATCAGATCGCCTTTGTCTCTTCGCTCCTCTGGGCGGTTCATCCCCTTCAAACGGAAAGCGTCGCCTACATCATTCAACGCGCGGAATCTCTCGCTGGATTCTTTATACTGGGAACGCTTTACTGCGCCGTTCGCAGCGCGGAAACGCAAAAAAACATTTTCTGGATCATGGCGTCTGTTCTATCATGCGCCCTGGGGATTCTGGTAAAGGAGGTGGCGGCCGTGGCGCCTCTCCTGGTTCTTTCTCATGATTTTTTATTTTCCGGAGATTCATGGAGAGGGCTTGCGCGGCGACGCTGGATGTTATATGCGGGATTGTTCTGCTCATGGGCGATTCTTCCGCTTGTATCTTTTGGGGAGCGTTCCGGCAGCGCGGGCTTCGGCGCCGCGGGATATGGTCCCATAGCCTATGGTATCACCCAGATCGGGGTGATAACGCATTACCTCCGTTTATGTTTTCACCCCCACCCGCTTGTGTTTGATTACGCTTGGGGCGTTGACGAAAACTTCGGTGACGTCATTTTCCCCGGGATTCTCCTGGGGGGATTGCTGTTTTTGACGCTATGGTTTTTTATTCGGAGATCGCCGATGGGATTTCCGGGCGCATGGTTTTTCCTGATCCTGGCTCCCACATCGAGTATTTTTCCGATTCATACGGAAGTCGCTGCGGAACGCCGCATGTACCTTCCCCTTGCCGCGGTTGTCGTTTCCGTTGTTCTCATTTTCTGTCGTTTCTTCGATTTGCTCGAGAAGAGAAATCCCTCATTCAAAACTCATCGATCAAAAGCAGCCTCGATGCTCGCGTTTTTATGCGTTGCGATCCTATGCGTCATGACCATGGAGCGTAATACGGATTATCATGATCCGGAGGTTCTATGGAAACATGTTCTCGAACATCAACCGCAGAACAGCCGCGCCTATCTGAACCTGGGAATTATTTACCTGGAACAGGGGCGAAAACAGGATGCAATCGATATATATGAAGAGGCGCTGGGATGCGGCATCGATACTACGGAAGGGGCGCGCGTTCATGCCAATCTTGCCCATCTTCTCCTGGATCAGGATCAGTTTGAAAAGGCGTGGGAGCATTATGAAAAGGCGGTTGTCTCAGATCCGGAAGGCGACGTTTTCATGAATTATTTCGGGATCGATCTTGGGAGAAGGGGAAGAATCCGGGAGGCGGAAACCGCGTTTCGAAAGGCTCTGGAGGCAAATCCACGGAATTACTCCGCGCACAACAATCTCGGGAAAATCCTGGAAATCCTGAATAAAAAACAGGAGGCGAGAAAACATTACGAGGAAGCCCTGCGATTGAAACCCGATTGGGAGCAGGTTCGTAAAACGATCGATCGGTTAAATCAGGAAATGGGAAAGGGGGAGCAACCTGATTCCGTTACCAGCAATGCGGAATAAGCCAGGCAGATATGTCCCTATCGAATGGCTCTTTGTTTTTTCCCGAGGGAGTCGATCGTCACCGCGATCAGGAGGGTGGCGCCGATAATCAGCGCGTTCCAGTAAATATCAACTCCCAATAGCGTAAGCGAACTGACAATGATCGCCATGAGAAGGGTTCCGAGAAAACCGCCGAATACGGTACCCTCCCCCCCTTTCAAACTCGCGCCGCCGATCACCGCAGCGGAGATCACCTTCAATTCCAATCCTGTTCCTGCGGTTACCGATGCGGCGCCCAGCCGCGCGGTCATCACAATTCCGGCTAACGCTGCCAGAAATCCGATAAGGCCATAATTGAATATCTTCATGAAATTTACGTCGATGCCGGATAAAACCGCTGCTTTTTCATTTCCGCCAATATAATAGTTCTGCCGGAAAAATCGCGACCTGCGCAGCAGAATATCACCCGCAATAATGAAGAAGGCGGCTATGAGGATCGGGTATTGAACGCCCAGGAAATTATTCTGTCCGATTGCCTTGAAGGATTCCGGAAGTCCGGCTATGTTTCTCGCCTTTGTAACAACAAGCAGTATCCCGCGAATTATGCTCATCATCCCAAGGGTTGTGATAAAGGGATTGATCCCGATTCCGGCTATGATCAAACCGTTGACGACTCCTATCAAAACTCCCAGAAAAAGACCGATAAAAATCGAAACAACCACCGGTATGCCGGATGTCATGCTCATGGCTGTTACAGCCGAACAAAGCGCAACCGTTGAGCCCACGGATAGATCGAATCCGCCGGATACCATCAAAATCGTCATCCCGATCACCACTATGCTCTCGATGGACAAACTTAAAAGGATTGCCATGATATTATCGAACGTGAGGAAAATGGGAGACGCAATACTCATCACAATACATGAGAAAATGATGACAAGGAGAATCATGATCTCGCGGAAAACGATTATTCTTTTGAACAGCTCGCGTATATCCATCATATGTCCACTCCTGCGGCGCAGGCAATGAGGTTTTCCTCCGTGGCGCGTTCCCTGATCCATTCGCCTGCGATTCCGCCTTTTCTCATGACAATAATCCTGTCGGAAAGCCCCAGAATCTCCAGGAGATCCGAGGAAATCATGATGATTCCGGTTCCCTTTGACGCCATTGTTCTCAAGAGGGCGTAGATTTCACTTTTGGCGCCCACATCGACTCCCCGGGTCGGTTCATCCACGATCAAAACCTCCGGCTCGATTCCCATCCACATGGAAAGAAGCGCCTTTTGCTGGTTTCCTCCTGATAGATGAACAACCCGCCTGTTGACATCGGGCGCTGCGATCCTGAATTTCCGCATGTTTTCCTCCGCAAACATCCTGATCCGGTTCTCATTCATGAATCCGTTTTTAAAGGCAAACCCCTTCAGGTTCGGGGCGATGCAATTATCCTTTATGGACATCCCGAGGAAAAGACCTTCGGATTTGCGATCCTCCGTGATGTAACCGAGCCTGTATCGGATTGCGTCTCCTGAGGATTTGATCCGGATCGTTTTTCCATCGAGCGCGATTGTTCCACAATCGAGCGGTTCAACTCCGAACAGCGCCCGCGCCAGTTCGGTTCTGCCCGAACCGATCAAACCGGCAAATCCCAGGATTTCCCCGCGTTTCAGAAAAAAGGAAATGCCGGAAAAGGAATTTTTTCTTCCCGCATCTTCCACCCTGAAATATTCCTCCCCCACAGGAATGTCCCTTTTCCCATACATATTGACCAGTTCGCGCCCCACCATGCTTTTCACGAGCTGCGATTCCTGCAATCCCGCCACGGAAAAGGCGCCGGCATTTCTCCCATCCCTCAAAACCGTCACGCGATCGCAAACCTCGAATATTTCCGGAAGATGATGGGAAACGTAAATAACCGCTGTTCCTCTGCGTTTCAAATCACGTATGTTGCGAAACAAAAGCCGGGTTTTCCGCAATGGAAAGGTTGGGAACCAGGCTCAATTCCTGAAACACAATGCCGATGCCGGACAACAGGGCTTGATGGGGATTTTTGAACCGGAGAGGTTTTCCCTCCAGAAGAATTTCGCCTGAATCAGGTTGAAGCGCGCCTCCCAGGATATGCATCAGGGCGCTTTTGCCTGCGCCGTTTTCCCCGACAATGCCATGCGCCTCGCCTTTTTTCAGTTCGATACGCACGCCATCCAGGGCGCGAACCCCGGGAAAGGTTTTGACGATTTCATGGACTTCAAGGAGATTTCCCATCATCCTATTTTCTCATGAAATATTCACAATTGGATTCATCCACAATAATGACGCCGGTATCGATCACAGGCGGAACTCCGGGAACCCCCGCCTTGGCATTATCCGATGATATCGGGATTGCGGCGTTGTTCAGGTTATACAGAATCTGAACCGCATAAA
>JAFGFK010000104.1 GCA_016931135.1 Candidatus Sumerlaeota bacterium
ACTAATAATTATAATCTATATCTTCAACTCATTTTATTTGGACGCTGCGGCAGCGAATTTTTCATGGGTGGCTTTGATCCGATCCGGATCGACCTTCCACCTGCGGTCGTATGTGAGATAGCCGTTCCTTTCGTTTTCAACGTCGTAAAGTTGCACATAGATCTGCCCGCAGATTGCCTTCACCTCGGTTAAAGGGAGAATAGATTTCTCATAGCCCTCATAATATTTTTCATCCGCCATTGCGAAATCACTGACAATGACCCATTCACTGATCAAGAGGGGCCACCCGTGATAGAGCAGATCCGGTTTCTCCTTATCAAAGAAGCAGACATCCGGTCGAAACACTATTTCATTGAGCGTGCCATCAAGCCATGACTGCGCCTTCTGTAGCTCGGGAACGCCATGGAAATCAAAGATGTCCGTCTTTATATGAAACCAACCACTCGTATCTATGACAGGACGGGTAGAATCCCATGCTTTAAGTTGTTGATAAGCATGGAGATAATGCAGCCTTTCTTCGGCATCGCGCCCGCTGTGCATCCAGTGTTCGTTGCTGTAAACCCATGCGATGATACAGGGATGATTGAAATCTCGATTGATGACACGCTCCCACTCACGAAGGGAAATATCGGCTGCGCGTTTTGAGAAATGCCCCTCGCCTGCATTTGCCATTTCTCCCCATACCATCAATCCTAGTTTGTCGCACCAGTAAAGGTAGCGCGGATCGGCAATTTCCGAAGTATAAACGCGGAAAGTTTCAAGAAAATTGCGCGGTACGGATTCCAGCCATACGGACTGCCACAGACCGGTGATATGCGTATAATGCCAACGGCTGAGTTTACCCGAGGGATTCTGTTTGCCTCTTGGCTGTGCTGGATCCAGCGCATCATCAAACACGCGGACAACCAGACGGTTCTCCCCATCCTTCAAATAGTCCTCAATATCAAAACTGAAGGGCGTATATCCGCCTTCATGCTCTCCAAGTTTCTTGCCATTCAGCCAGACGGTTGCGCGAAAGTCCGCCGCTCCAAAATGCAGGCGCACACGCTGTTCTAACGGAAATGTTTCTGGGCGCGTAATCGGACGGTGGTACCAGACTACCCGATGATGTTCGGTCTCGCCTATGCCTGACAATCTGGCTTGATGGGTAAAGGGCGCGCGAATCTTGCGAGCCCAGTCGCATTTATCAAACCATTTATTTTTCAACCCGACGTCCTGATCATCATAGGCAAAATCCCAGAGCCCATCAAGCGACGCCCATAAAGAACGCTCGAAGTCAGGACGCGGATGCGCCGGATTGACGTCAGATTGCGAGAGTTCAGCCATGGCAGTTCCCTCCGCATATATGTATAGTATGAAGATCAGAATCGCCAAGATCGTTTTTCTTGACATTTTACGCCATCCTGAATCAGGGCAAAGCCAACATCAAATCCAGTAACCCTTTCCTAATTCCATAATTCCAAATGTTGAACTTGACGCCAGTTTGGCAATATCTGTTTTTATTGCATTAAATTGTCATATTATCAAACTAACGCTTTATCATAATCCATCTGATTCCTTAATATATTTTCAAGATATGTCAATCTATTTCAGGTAAAAGCGCCATATTGACTTTTCAAGCGCATTTCACGGCAAATAGCAATGATCCAACTCCTCAAACCGGTTGTGGGGACGTAAGTATAAAACCTGATCTTTTGCCTTGTTAATATCCAACGAGGGACAAGAAATCGATATCGTTCAATTTAAGCCGGAACAGGGGATCGAGTCTGATCAAAAGGACTAGCCAATATCTCTCTCGCTCCTTCATAAAATCAAACAATTCATGAGATAAAATATATTTATTATTCAGATTACTTCCCCGGTTTCTTATATCTATCATCGCCATCCGTCAACCATTCCAGGGAAAAACGTACAAAGACAATTTCCCTGTACCGGTCTTTTTCAAATAAAAGTCCTGTTTCTCCATTCTCAAGAACCGTCAAGGAAGAATAAGCGGAATCGCCGGGGTATATCGTCTTGCCTTCGGTCCATGTCTTTCCCTCATCATAACTCAAGGATACGGTCATGTTTTCCCTTCTATCTTTCGATCTTGCGTTTGAAAACAAAAGACGGTTCCTGTCATAGCCATCCGTCGTGCTTGTATAACGAATGAAACTGGCGTTACACGCAGGATCGCTCAGCGCCGGTTCGGGCATGGACGCCCATGTTTTCCCCTGATCCGACGATGTATGAACATAGCGCATTCCAGTTCCCTTAACCCGGCTGTTGACCATCCATCCGCCATCCGCCAGTTCAACGATCTTGGACTCATTTGCCGGTTTGATCGGAGAGTCGATCAGGAACCATGTCTTACCATGATCTCCGCTTCCAAAGAGATACAACGCCTTTCTTACGTTTACATAAGCGTGCAACAATACGCCGGATCGCGTCTGGACGCCGCGTCCCGATGTAATGATTTTAAAATCCTTATGCCATTGGGGGTTCGCTATTTGAGAGGTAATCTCCGCAGGCTTACTCCAGGAGATTCCATTATCAAGGCTTTTCATCATAAACTGGCGATAAACGCCCGGCTCGTTATCAAGGTCCATGAAATTGTAGAATAAAAAGATTTCCCTTGTTTGGCTATCCACAATCATGGAGGGATCGGAAGCGGATTTCCCGTAAGGATAATCGACAATCGTTTTGATTTCAGACCATGTGGTTCCATTATCGCTGCTTTTGCGCAGGACAATATTGATATCCCTGTTGGCGTTTAAATCCCTGCAGGATTCCACGCGTTCATCGCATACAGTTATGAGATCGCCATTCGGAGCGGTAACAAGGGATGGAATGCGATAGCAGGATACGCCCTTTCTCATGGAGGCGTCGAATACGATATGATACGAGATTACGCCCGGGGCGATTCGAGGCGCGGCTTCTCCGGATTTCTCTATTTCTTTCAGGGAGTCTTTTCCACTAGTGAGCCACTCGAGAGAGAAACGGGCGAACGTGATTTCCTTATACAGGGAGTCGCCGCCTTCGTACAGGCAGGCGATATCGCCATCAGGCAAAGCGGCAAGGCAGGAATAAGCGGAATGTCCTTCATGAAGAATTCTGGAAATCCGCCATGTCTTTCCTTCGTCATAACTGAGACGAACGGTCATTTTGCGGCGTTCGCCTGAATTTTTTCCTGGAGATGTCGTCATAGCGGGATTGGAGAAGAGAAGACGGTTCTTTCCGCCGGTTGAGGCAAGGGTGTATCTGAGAAAACTTGCCTGGCATACTGGGTCGATCAATTGATCATCCAACTCCAGTTTCGACCAGGTCTCGCCGCCATCTTTGCTTGTCGCGACGCCGCGCCTTCCATTGCCGTTTTTCTGCATACGCGTATTCATCATGATCGTTCCATCTTCCAATTCGACAACCTGGCATTCATTGGCGCCGCCGGGGATCGTTCCCCCGATCCGCCATGTTTTACCATGATCGTCGCTGAATATCACATGCGAGGCGTAAACATGTTTACTATCCGTGTGATCGCAGGGGATGACAAGGCGTCCCTTATAAACTTTACTCTGGAGTTGGATGCCAACGCCGGGTCCGGTCGCATACCATCTCCAGCCTTCCCGTTTCGCGCTGGACGTTATTTCAACCGGTTTTGACCATGTATTGCCATCATCATCGGAGTGGCAGATATAAACGCGTCTTGTATCCTTGCCTGTTCCTTCATGGAGTTTCCTGCTGTTATCTTCGCTGTTATTCCATGTGAGGAGGAGCCAGATAACGCCGGTATAGTGATCGACAACGGGGCAGGGATTTCCGCACACGTTTTTTCCCTCGTTCCAGACAATCTGCATGGGGCTCCAGTTTTTTCCGCCATCATCCGAGCGGCGAAGAACCAGGTCGATATCGCTGCTGTCGCCCGCTTCGCGCGCCTCGCAAAAGGCGAGGATCGCGCCTTTGGGCGTCACGATCATGGAAGGAATCCGGTAGATATTATATCCCCCGACTCCTTTTTCAAAAAGGGTTTTTTGCATGAATCCCGCTCCCTCCTCTCCCTGTATGGTAAATACAAGAAGGAAAAATCCAAGCGTGAAGGCGTATTTCATTTGTTTTCGCTCCTTTCCGAATGCAAGGTGAAGACGGTCAAACCGTCAAGCGATTTCCCGCTTCGGGGGAAAAATAAACTGATGGCGTATCCAGCGACAATGCAGGAAAAAAAGCCGATTGCAGCAAAAAGAAACGAATGCAATCCGGAATATTCCTTTGCCAGATACTGCATGACGCCTCCGAACAGCAAACCGATCCCCGCTCCCGCACTGTTCGCGCGTTTTGTAAAAATACCCAGAACGAAAAGTCCCCCAAGACCTCCCCCAAGAAGACCAATGATCATGACAAACTGATCCCACAGGGATTTGAAATCGCTCGAGGCAAGAAAAATGGCAAATACTGTGCCGAACAGTCCGAATATCGCTGTAAGCCATCGGGCGAGATCGAGACAATATTTTTCCGAAGGATTCGGTTTGAACCTGCGGTAAAAATCCGTAACAACCGCGGTGGACATGCTGTTCATGCTGCTGTCAAGGGTTGACATGGAAGCGGCAAAAATTCCCGCAATCAGGAGTCCGCTCAATCCCATCGGCAATTCCCGCATGATGAACCAGGGAAAGACGTTATCGATTTTCGCCATGCCCGGATCGAGGCGCATGGGGTGACTTTTATAAAACACAAACAACACCGTGCCGATGCCAAAGAAAAGAAGGGTGGCGGGAAGGGTGAGAACGGCGTTTGTCCATACAGCGCGCCTGGCGCTCTTTTCATCCTTTGTGGTCAAATAACGCTGTATCACAGCCTGATCCGAGGCGTAGGGTATAAGGGCGTTAATCCAGGAGAGAATAATGACCCAGATTGTCAGCCTGCCAAAATCCCATTCCCAGTTGATGAAATGCAGCTTTCCTTCCTGCAGCGCCATAGAAAACAAACGGCTGAATCCCCCATCGATTTGAAAGAGAGCCGCAAAGAAACAAACCAGCGCTCCCCCAACCAGGACAAAAACCTGAAGAACATCGGTCCATATCACCGCTTCAATGCCGCCCATGACCGTGTAAACAGTGGACAAAATTCCCATGATGAGGATGCAGAAATAAACATTCATTCCCGTTACAACCGAGAGCGCCAGGGAAGGAAGCAGTAAAACGATCCCGATCCTTCCGATCTGGAAGATAATAAAAAGGGCGCTGCCAGCAAGTCGAATGACAATGTTAAAGCGTTTTTCCAGATACTCATAAGCGCTGGTGATATTCAGGCGGCGGAAGAAGGGAAGGAAGCCATACACGATCAGCGGCGCAATGGCAATAATGCCCATATTGAAGAGGAATTGAATCCAGTTTGTTGCGTACGCCTTTGCCGGAATCGCCATAAACGTGATGGCGCTGAGCTGAGTGCCAAAGATGCTCAAGCCTGCCGCCCACCAGGGGACGCGCCTCCCGGCAAGAAAGAAATCATCGGTTGTATTTTCACGTTTGGAGAAGTAAAAACCCATACCGATAAGCGACAGGAGATATGCGATCAACGCAAGATAATCGAGTCCGGCAAGTCGGCGGGTTGATTTGATCTTTTCAAACTTCAGGATTTTCGGGGTACGGACTGCAGGACGAATCTCCCCACTCGGGATCACCCATCCATTCTCCCATGAGATGAGATTTGTCGTTACATGGTTCTGGGGGAGTTCTCCCATATTCGCCCAGGTATCGGTCAACGTATGATAGGCGTAAGCCATATCTCTTGGGAAACCGGGATGATCATTCCGGAGGTCCTGCCCCCAGTATCCACCATCATCTCCCCCGATCAGCAGGATATGATTTGCGCCAAATGCAGCGCCAGAGCCCGCCATCAGGCATCGCGGCGCATCGGATAAACGTTTCCAGGTTTTGGCAGCTGGATCAAACCTGTGGACGTCTTTCAACAATTGCGTTTCCATTTTCGGCGCGACATGGCGTCCGCTGAAAAGATAAATGTAATCCCCGGTTCCTCCATTTTGCGCTGCAAGGATGGACAAAATGCGAGGCGCTCCATCCCAGGAAGGAAGCGTTTCCCATTTTTTCCCATGAACCAGATCAAGAGACCAGAAATTTTTCATCGCCTCTTCACCGGTCATGACGGATTGCCCCCCTGCGACATAGATCGTATTTTCCGACTTTGCCGCGCTTGCGAAGGCGCACGGAGAGGGAAGAGAAGGAAGATTTTCAAAAGAAACGGTTTGGGAGATCGCGTCCCATTTCATGATAAAGACATCCGGATAACAGCGCAAGGCGTCACAGCCTCCGATGCAGACAAGACCCGATGGAGTCGAGATCGAGGCGCCATAAGCAAGCGGGGTAGGGAGTTTAAATCCCGCGCGCCATTCGTAATGTCCGTTGCCTTGTTTTTCCAGAACATAGATATCATCATGCCACGCCTTTTTTCCGCCCTCCCAGGGCGCGCCATCGGGGAAATTCGCCCCTCCCGCAATGATCAAGGCGTTGTTGTGAATCCCGCTGAATGCGCCGGCGAGCCCGTGTGGAATGGATTGCCCTTGCGCCGGAGGAAGTTCGGGGAGTTCCTCCCACTTCAGAACGCCGGAAGG
>JAFGFK010000105.1 GCA_016931135.1 Candidatus Sumerlaeota bacterium
AACTATCTGAAACACTACTCCCCTCATTTCCTTTTCCTGTTCGGCGATGGAGAATTAAGGCATAGCTTCCTGGGTATGGGGATGATGTATCTTTTCGAAGCCCCCCTTCTCCTCTACGGATTATGGCTTCTTGTGGAAAAACGCACTCCGTTTCACCTTTTTCTTGTATCCTGGTTTTTCCTTTTCCCTGTTCCTGCCGCTTTTACAGGTGAAGGAATCCCCCACGGTTTGCGAACCATTGTGGCGCTCCCCATGCCCCAGATAATATGCGGGATAGCCCTTGCCTCCCTTTTCAGGAAATTGTCCGCATTCTCACTTGAAGGAAAAACTAACAAGATTTTAACAGGAGCCCTGATGATCCTCCTTGCCATAATCATACCTCTCAATGTATTCCAGATGGCTAATAATCTATTCTTCAAGTATCCCGAAGATTCCTGGCTCAACTGGCAATATGGATTGAAACAGGCTCTGGAATATGTACGCAAAGAAGACATACCCAGAGACAAGGTCTATTTATCAGGTTACATTACCTATGCCCCTTATCTTGTCATGTTTTATGACAAGATTCCCCCGGAAATCCTGAGGGAAAAGGGCTTGAAGGGTTTGGGATACCAGTTTCTTCCTCCCCAATATCCTATGCAAAACCTCTGGAAGAAATTACCGGAAGGTTCGGCATTGATCCTTTTTCCAGGCGAACTTGTGGGAGTGAAGCCATCGCAGATGATATACGCCCCTTCGATTAGAAAAAATATTCCGGCAAACCAGGCTTTGATTGTTTATGTGAAGAAACAGGAGATGCGCATTTTTCGTAAATAAGATGAAGATATTTAAGATAATTCTAATATTTTCAATATTTTGTGAATTAACGCCCGTATCGGGTAACGCATCCCCGATCCTCTATAATGGATGGGATATTCTCGCTGAATCCAGATCAGCGATGGATAAGAAAAGTCTCGATTCAATTATGGAGGGAAGTCTCTGGATCGTTTCATCCTTGCCTGATTCGCAACCACCTTCCGGAAACCTTTTAAAATCAGCGGGATTGAAAAAAATCGCCTTTATCCCGAGAGAGACTTTTCTCGTAAGCGTAGAAAATCCTGAAACAGCAAAAAATTTTTTATTCCGCTCCTCGATTGCCTTAGCTCTCAAACCTGAATGGAAGATCAGTCGATGCCTCTGGAAGATTCCCTGCGAAGATTCGGAAGATGACATTTCCCTGGTGATTTACTCGGTTCAGTCAACGGATGAATTGAAAGATAAGGTGGAATCCGCCGGAGGCGTAATCACAAATATCCCCCTGACTCCGGGTAAGAATCGTTTGGGAGTAAGGATATCCCTTTCACGGCTTTCCACATTTTTGAAATCTGTCGCTTTGCATCCATCCGTTTATTCGATACAACCTGGTTTCGGCGCCCGGATTTTGAATGATAACTCTTCACAAATCGTTCAATCCGGAAATCCGCCAACCGGCCGCCCTGTATGGGATAAGGGAATCCACGGAGAAGGGCAGATCGTTGCGGTACTGGATACAGGGCTTGATTTCGACAGCTGCTTTTTCTCTGAGGATAACGCCAGTTCTCCTCCCCTTTTCCTCGGAACGGAAAAAACAGGAGAACCTGACAACCTGCGGCGAAAGGCGATCATATACGATCTCCTTTATGAAGGTGATTTTGAAGCGGATGTCGGGGATTTCGACAACCATGGACATGGCACATCCGTATGCGGTACGGTTGCCGGATCGAAAAGGGATGATCCTTTCGGGGGAAGCGTCAGAAACGGCATTGCCCCCGGGGCGCAATTGATCGTTCAGGATGGCGGTTTTATCGGATATGACGATTGTTCGGATCTGGCGGCTTTGGGATGCCCGGTGGTTGATCTTACGCCCTTTCTCGATCAGGCGATCTCCCAGGGGGCTCATATACACAATGACAGCTGGGGGGATCGGGAGAATTACATCCCCCATAATCTCTATACAGGACCAACGGCGGATATGGATGAATCGATTTGGCGAAATCCGGAATTTCTGATCGTATGCGCCGCCGGAAATGAAGGCGGAGGGGGCATACCCGATACAGTCAGCAGCCCCAGCACAGGGAAGAACGTGATTTCCGCAGGGGCGACGAGCAGCCCATCTTTTGGCGGTTCTGCGGATGATGTTACGATGTTTTCGAGCCGCGGATGGGCGGCGGATGGCAGAATCAAACCGGACATCATGGCGCCGGGGCAGGTTTATACGGCTGCTTCCGATAAAAATATCTATACGGGAAATTGCCACCTAACAACAATCCAGGGAACAAGTTTTTCCTCTCCCGCCATAGCGGGATGCGCGGCGCTTGTGCGGCAATATTTCACGGAAGGATGGCATCCTACAGGATTGAAGAACGCATCCGACGGATTCATTCCCAGCGCGGCTCTTATAAAGGCTGCGCTTTTGAACGGGACTGTGGATATGACGGGAAATCCGGGCGCTCCTCCGAATCGCGGAGAGGGCTGGGGAAGGGCGCGCCTCGAAAATTCCCTGTATTTTGATGGCGACGCCAGGCGGATCATGGTTTCAGATAAACGCGATTTTTTCACAACAGGAACTCAAAGCGATTATTCTATCATATTCAAGGCAAATGGGAACGCAGCAGCAGGGCGGTTGAAAATCACGCTCGTATGGACGGATTTTCCGGCAAGTCCGGCAGCGGACGTCTCGCTGGTCAATGATCTGGACCTTTCCGTGCGTAAAATTTATTTTCCCGAAGAGACTTACCTGGGGAACAATATCGATAATTCATCAGGAATGCCCGGATACAGCGTAACCGGAGGAGAAGCAGACCGGATCAATAACGTGGAAATGGCGATTCTCGCTCCTGATACAAAAGGGGCGTTTGAGGCGCGAGTGAAACCCACCCTGATTGTGGAGCCCCCCCAGGGATTCGCCCTGGTTATAGGAGGCGACGTTTCGGAATATACCCTCCCTCAAACTAAAGGCATGTCTTTATATTGATCATATTTCTTTATTTTTTTCGTCAACCTTCTATGGTATAATAACGTCAAAAAAGATAAAAAGGGATAAGGAGGCATATTATGGACAGAATGAGGAAAGAAAATCATGCGTTCACCCTGATCGAACTTCTCATAGTTGTCGCCATAATCGCCATCCTCAGCGCCATCGCCATTCCGAATTTTCTGGAAGCTCAGGTTCGGGCAAAGGTCTCGAGAGTAAAATCCGATATACGATCTTTTACCATTGCCCTGGAAAGTTATTGTACGGATCATAACCATTATCCTCCTGACAGGGCGGTTTACGGAGTTCAGTTCGTATTTGAGCTCTCCACCCCTGTCGCCTACATGACAAACTCATACATCAGAGATCCCTTCAAGCCGGAACGTTATCAGGGATATGGATTGGGAGAGGGATGGGCTCAAACCTATCACTATACGAACTACAAGGGATACTGGCAGATATGCTGGCATCCTCACTGGCCTCGGAAAGGATGCGTAGTCAGCAGTTTTGGCCCCGCAAAACATCATTCCTTTGTGGAGCATTATCCCTATTATTATAACCATCCTGAGGAACCTGTTCGTTCCGATTGGCCGGAATCTGGCTTTTTCCCCCCGGTTCATTTTCAGATGGTTTATGATCCCACCAATGGGACTGTAAGTCGCGGCGGGCTCGGGAGGGCAATAGGCGAGCTGGAGTGTCCCCCCAATATCGGTTAGAAAATCACTGTCGATTCATTTGTCGATGTTTTTTTTCTTCAGCTTTTTCCCGAGAAATTCCACAGATAGAAGGGAAAGAATGACAAAAACAAATATCCATACCACGCTGATGAAGGCGCTGGTGTCGGATTTGATGAGCCCAACCAGATGGGGGATCAGGTTGCCCATGATCAGGGCAAGAATCACCTTGATTGCATTCATATCAATTCCTTTTCAAGTAACAGTTTAGATTTTTGAAAAACATTCCGGTTATGGATAATGGGATCATACTCTATAAAAATCCTGTATGCGCATCCTGACTCCATTCCGGGAACGCAGGATGATTCCTGCGGGGTCATTCTCTATAAAAATCCATCATAATTATAAG
This sequence comes from Candidatus Sumerlaeota bacterium, assembly GCA_016931135.1. Classification (GTDB taxonomy): domain Bacteria; phylum Sumerlaeota; class Sumerlaeia; order MWCT01; family MWCT01; genus JAFGFK01. Next base: position 4,076 of record JAFGFK010000105.1, read on the forward strand.
GATATCTGTTATGATGGGAAGCG
>JAFGFK010000106.1 GCA_016931135.1 Candidatus Sumerlaeota bacterium
ATTCTCAATTCTCAATTCTCCATTCTCCATTCTGCATTTCTTATGCAATTCCCAGATCCATTTCCTGTTTCAAAATATCGATGCGTTCGATCACAACGTTGACTTTATCGCCTAAACGAAAGGTTTTGCCTGATCTTTTCCCTACAAGGCGCATGGCGCTTTCCTCGAAGATGAAATAATCCCTTCCCAATGAGTCAATCGGTATCATGCCTTCTATGGGATATCGCATGAGTTCCACGAAAAGCCCGAACCCGGCTACGCCTGATATAATGCCCTCGAATTCATAACCGAGAAATTTCCTCATGAACTCGAGTCCCTTGATGTTCGTGGATTCGTTTTCTATCTCTTCCGATAATCCTTCGCGATCGGTGCAATGTTCGGCCCATTCATGAAGCAATTTTTCCCGCTCCTTTTGACGTTCGGCGTTTTTGTATTCCCCGGATATCACATCCTTCAAAACCCGGTGAACGATCAGATCAGGATATCTCCGGATCGGGCTCGTGAAATGCGCGTAACACGCGCTCGCCAAGCCATAATGCCCTTTGTTATGCGGTGAGTATTGGGCGCGCATCATGGCGCGCAAAATCACGCGGCGCAGGATGGGTCCTTTCTCCCCAAGCCGCTCGATCTGTTCCAGCGCCGCCTGGAGTTTCGCAGGCGTTATATTCTGTTTTGGAGGAAGATGAACTCCGTAAGCCCCAAAAAATGGAACGAGACGGTGGAGCTTTTCCTGCGAAGGAGGCTCATGAATCCGGTACATGGAGGGAACATGAAGCCTGCTTATCTTTCGCGCAACCGCTTCATTCGCAAGGATCATGCACTGCTCCACAAGGCGATGACTGGCAAGCCGCGGATGGCGGCAGATATCCACCACCGCGCCGGATGAATCGAAAACAATATCCGTTTCCCCCACATCGAGGTCAAGAGCGCCGGATCGCTCCCGCATCCTGATCAGAATCTCGCTCAATTCCCTGAGGTGAAACAGGTCCTCCCGAACCGATGCGTATTTGGAACAAATCCAGGGATCGCTGTGATCGAAAACAGCCTGCGCCTCCTCGTAATTCATGCGGAAGCGGGAATGGATCACGGAATTGTAAAATTCGCTGTGATGAACCTTTCCCTCGGAATCCACATCCATGATCACGCTCATGGCAAGCCTATCCACTTCCGGTTTCAAACTGCAAAGGTCGTTCGAGAGGCGTTCCGGAAGCATGGGAATCACCCGATCCACAGGATAAATGCTCGTGGCGCGGTTAAAAGCTTCCTCGTCGATTCCGGAACCGGGGGGGACGTAATGCGCCACATCCGCAATATGAACGCCCAGCTTGTAATGTCCATTGGGAAGGCGTTCGATGGAAAGGGCGTCATCGAAATCCTTTGCGGTTTCCGGATCTATTGTGAATGTCTTGATTTTCCGGAAATCCATGCGAAGGGAGATTTCCTTTTCGGAAATGTCATGAGGGAGAGATTCGGATTCCTTTATCACTTCTTCAGGGAATTCGGGTCTGACCCCATGATCCCGTATGATGAGGAGGATATCCAGCCCGGGTTCATCAGATTGCCCGAAGATTTCAGCAATCTCGCCCATCATTGGAGTACGGGAATCTCCATAATCATGTATCCGCGCCAATACATAATCTCCATTTTTCAGTTCATTTTTGAATCCGGGCTTGGAAATCCGTATAACGCGGTTGATGCGGGTATCGCGCGGGATCACCATGCCCCCTTTTTTCTCGAAGTAAAACTGCCCCACGATTTCCGGATGCGCATGTTGTAACACCTTGGCAATGCGTCCCTCGGGTCTTTCCGTATCGCGCCCCGTGAGGCGCGCTAAAACGCGATCCCCGGGAAGAGCAGCCCCAAGATTTTTACGGTTGATATACACATCCGGCAGGGTTTTCTTATCAGGAGATTGGGCGTCGTTTCTCACAAAGCCAAAGCCCTTTTTGGCTATTCTTAAGGTTCCGGTGATGATATCTGCGGATTGAAGAAGCCCGTAGCGACGGTTTTTGAACCTGTGAATCCTGCCCTCTTCCTCGAGTTGACGGAGCATGTTCTGGACTTCCTTCCTGTAAGGGCGTTTCAAATCCAGAATCCTCAGAATATCCGATATCTTGTAAAGGTTTCTGGGATTGGATTCAAATAGTTCACGTAATTCCTTTATGGTTGGCATAAGTTTCCTTTTAATATATAAAATCTATGGGGAGTATTGAAACGACATGAAACAGGGATTTCAAGATATGTTTAATAAAAAGAGCGGAATAAAAGGCTTCCGAAGCCTTCTTTTCAAAAGATTTAACTTGATTTATACCCTGGAAACGAACGATATAACTAAAAATTATGTATTTGCTTTAATAAATCCCGGAGAGGGCAGGAAAAATGGCTGAATTAAGATTGATTAAAAAAAATGACATCCCCGGATTGACCGGCATTTGCCGCATGGGCATGGAATACGATGTGTGGTATGATGATCTCCTGAGAGAGAAAACAATCGAGGCAAAGGATTACCTTCCTGAACTGGGGCTTGTGATCGAGGAAGAGGGCGAACTGGCTGGTTTTATCCAGGGGGTTCTGGGAACGTCTTCGACTGGGGAAACTTTTGGGAAAATACGCTTGTTAGCGGTTCATCCGAAGTTTCGGCGCCGTGGAATCGGCGGCGCCCTTTTAACAGAGGCGGAAACCCGGCTGATCGAAAGAGGCGCAAAAACCATTTCCATCATGGATGTTCCGGCTAATTACCAGATGCCCGGCGTCGATTTCCGCTACACCGAGGCGTTCTGTTTCCTCCCCAAACACGGTTATACCTGCGGAATGCCAAACATCAATCTTGTATGCGGGGTTTCCCCCCGGATGTTCGATCAGGAAGAGGATATCGAGCGATTGAAGAAAGAGGATTTCATCATCCGAAGGGCGCAAGAATCCGATTGGAATGGAATCGAAAAATTTCTCGCGGCGAACTGGAAATGCTGGATCGATGAGGCGAGGTCGAGTTTTGACAATAAGCCCAAAACCCTGCATATCTGCATTCATAAGGGAGAAGTAGTCGGTTTTTCGGGATATGAGGGCAACAACAAGGGCATGGGTTGGTTCGGTCCCATGGGCGTGCTTCCCGTTACCCGGGGGAAAGGCATCGGGGCGATATTATGCCTCCTGTGCCTTCAGGATATCGCCCTTCTCGGGCACCGCCGCGCCATTATTCCCTGGGTAGGTCCCGTACGTTTTTATGACAAGGTGTGCGGCGCCGTGATCGATCGTGTGTTCTGGACCTGGTCCAAAAAGATTGCGAAGGAGTAGAACGTCATCATGGAATATGAAGAAATATTCGTTTTGAATGAATTTTCCGAAATTATCAAATATCATAACAGCGCCCTCGATCGGATCAAACGATTCCGCGAGGCGTATCCCTATCTGATCGCTCCCAATATATTTGATTCCCTCCAGCATAATCTCAGGGATAATATTACGATCCTGTTTCGGGAAATGTCGGGTATGAAGGATCAGAAAAACAAACAGTATGACAAGAAATATGTATGTAAGATATGTAACGGAGTTTTCATGGTGAGTCTCCCGAATGGGATATGCGACGAGTGCCGCGGGCGATACGGCGAAAATGTCATGAAAATGATCAAACCGGAAACGAATGGGATGAAACAGGAAAATAACGGGAAAAAAAACAAAGGGGAGACGCCGACGCCGACAGATTCCACGTGATACGCATGGCAATGAATTATTTAACGGTAGTTTGGCAAATTATTTGCCAAACTACTGTGATTTAAAATGAAAAATCGACAATGAACAATGAAAATATGAGAATCAATACGCATAAAATGACGTCGGTTTCCACGATTTTTGGTACGGCAGAACAAAACAGCCTATGTTGAAATCTAAAATCCATCGCGTTATCCTGCTTTTGCTGGACGCCCTTCTGATTGCGGTTGCCCTGGGAATGGCGTACCTGATCCGCAGGGATTTTCGCATTGAACCGGAATACCGGCTCCAATATCTCCACATCCTGCCTTTTGTTCTCTTCATCAGAATCCTGCTTTTCTTTTTCTTCAATCTCTACAAGGGCATGCTGCGATATGCCAGCGTCAGCGAACTTGTCGCGATTGTCGCCTCTTCCATCATCGGTAGCGTCATCTTCGTTTTTTGCAACCTGATCCTGGAGAACTTCCCCCGATTGGGCGGATTGCCCATTCACCCATCGGGAGAATCCGTGCTTCGCATTCCCTGGGGCGTGGTTGCCATGGAGGGGATTCTCTCCATGCTCCTGATCGGAGGGGAGCGTTTCAGCCGCAGGATTTTATTGACCCTGAGCCGGCGTACTCCCAAAAACGCGCGAAGGGCGATTATCATCGGAGCAGGGGATCAGGGAGAAGCCGTCGCGCGGGAAATGAAAAAATATCCCTCCCGCGGCTTTCGCCCGATCTGTTTCGCCGATGACAATCCCGCTCTCAGAGGCAAACATATCCATGGTCTCCCCGTTATCGGCTCCCTCGATGAAATCCCCGAGGCGATCGCGCGGTATCGCATCGATGACGTCATCGTGGCGATTACGCATCTTCCCCCGAAAAAACTCAGCCAGATCATACAGGATTGCAAGGACGCTCCGGTTACCTTCCGGATCGCGCCCAGCATGCAGGATGTCATCGAAGGAATCGTCGAAGTTGGCAAAATCCGCAAAGTCGATATCGAAGACCTCCTCGGAAGGGAACCGGTTAAATTGACGCTCCCCGAAGAAAGAAATTACATCCGGGGCGAAACCGTACTGGTAACCGGCGCAGGCGGCTCCATCGGATCGGAATTATGCCGCCAGCTGGCAACCTATAATCCCAGCCGCCTCCTCCTCCTCGGAAAGGGCGAGAACAGCATTTATGAAATCGCATCGGAGTTTCGCTATAATTTCAAAGATAGCGAAATGGTTCCCATTATCGCGGATGTCACCGATGAGCAAAGACTGCGCGGGATTTTTTCCGAATACAAACCCACGATTTGCTTTCACGCAGCCGCTCACAAACATGTCCCCCTCATGGAAATGTATCCACAGGAAGCGATCAAAAACAATGTGTGGGGAACCATGACTCTGGCGCGCCTCGCGGATGAATTCAAATTGAAAATCTTTCTCCTCATTTCCACCGATAAAGCGGTCAATCCCACCAGCGTAATGGGCGCCACCAAACGCCTCGCGGAATTGATCGTGTTCTCCCTCGGGGAGAAATCAAAAACACGCTTTCTCGCGGTGCGGTTCGGAAACGTGCTCGGAAGCCGGGGGAGCGTGGTGCCCCTTTTCAAGAAACAGATCGAACGCGGCGGACCCGTTACCCTGACCGATCCCAATGTCATGCGTTATTTCATGACCATTCCCGAAGCCGTGAGTCTCGTTCTCTTTACAGGCTCCATGCGCGATAAAGGAAGGCTTTTTCTCCTCGATATGGGCGAACCGGTCAAAATCGCGGACCTCGCCAAAAACCTCATCACCCTCTCCGGCTTCGATCCGGAAAAGGATATCGACATCGTTTATACAGGCCTCAGACCCGGCGAAAAACTGTGCGAAGACCTCCTCACCGAACTGGAAGGCGTCCAGAAAAGCGAACAGGGAAAGATATTCTTCACAAGGGGAGAAACGCTCGATTGGCAGAAACTTCAATCTCACATCGAACGCCTCAAATCCCTTGCGGATCATAGTGACAAACAAGGAATCCTTAAATCCCTCAAGGAATTGATCAAGGATTACCATACGGAATAGAATGACCGTATTCAGACATGACGATTCCACCTCCCCCCTTGCAAGGGGAAAAAATTTCCGGACAAAGGATAAGGAACGTCGGCTCCTGTGTCTTTTGCTCGGTTTGTTCGCCGCCTTTCTTTTTATCTTCCCCACCAGGTTGAAAACCATCGATGATCAACTGAAAAGTTGGGAACTCCAATCCAGCGATATCCGGATGAGGCTTCGTTCCCCACGAAAAGTCGATCCCAAAATCATCATCGTCGGAATTACCGATGTCGAACATTTCCTCCATGGCGCCGGTATCTATAGCCGCGAGGCTTATTTCGCCCTCCTTCAAATTCTCGCCTCCCTCAAGGCGCGCGCCGTTATCTTCGATATCCTGTTCGAATATCCCCAATCCTTCGATTCCACCATCGCCTTCAAGATGCAGGAAATTCCCTCCTATTTGAGCTATAAATTCATAAAGTCCGAAATGCCTTTCGACGAACTGGAAAAAGATATTGCGCAAATGGACGCCGGGACTCTTTCAGAGTGGGAGGCTTCCCTTACCTCGGATACGATCAATACCCATCTTATGAACGCCATCGAAGCCATGGATCAACTGGGCTCTGATTTCTCCGAGGCGGAAAAAAACAGGGCTTATGATAAAACCGAAAACATCGATCGAAACATCAACCGCCTCAAGTTTCAGATCAGCCGCCTCTCCCGTATGTATCTGGATGAAAAGTATGGATTGCCCGAACCCCTCGATCCCGATATTCCCATCCCCGAAGAGCAATTCGTCATACTTCCCGCGCCACTTCTCCTCCTCGCAGCTCGGGGATTGGGTTTCATCAATATCATCAAGGAAAAAGAAGACGTGGTGCGCCGCGTTCCCCTTTTCATTAGATACAAAAATAAAATATATCCCCACCTCGATCTAGTGTTTCTCTGTGATTATTACGGCGTCAAACCTTGCGATCTGAATATTGAATTCGGTAAATACGTCTCCTTTTACCCCACGAAAAACCACACCGGAACAAAACGCATCCCCATCGATGATTCGGGAAATATCCTCATCAACTTTCGGCAGAACAAGGATACCATCGTTCATAACAGCTACAGCCTTCACCAGGCGCTTCATTATGGCAGATACGGCGATCTTTATCCCACGAGGATCAAACCTGAAGATTTCCAGGACGCCATCGTGATCGTAGGAGACATGAGCCCCGGTGGCGCCGATGTCGAACCCATCCCCCTTTCCCCCGCATTTCCCATGGTGGGCGTTCACGCCAGCTTGATCGACATGGTTTTAAAGGATGATTATGTAAAGCAGCCCGGAGCGTTCTGCGAAATCGCATTGACGCTTGCCGTTGGAATCATCATGGGGCTACTCTTCATTTTTCTGGAATACCGCCCCGCTTCGATCATTTCCCTCGCCTTCCTGATTATTTATCTCGGATTTTCCATTCTCCTCTCAGGTTATTTCAGCCTGTTCATCCCTATGGTTCGTCCCGCCGGAACGCTGGCTCTCTCCTATATATTCCTGATTTTTTACATCCTGGGAATCAAGGAAAGGGAAAGGCGGAAGGTGAAAAACATCTTTCTGAAATCCGTCTCACCCCGCATCGGTGAAGAAATCCTGCGGCATTACGATAACGAAGCCATCTGGGGCGTAAAAAAAGAGATCACCATTCTTTACGTGGATATCAGGGGGTTCACATCTCTTTCGGAAATCCTTGGGGCGCGCGAACTCGTTGATTTCCTGGATTCCTATTATGACGCCGTATCAGAAATCATATTCCAATATGATGGCGTGGTGAATAAATTCATCGGAGACGCTGTTCTCGCCATATTCGGCGCCCCACTCGAGATTCCCGACGCCCCCTGTAAAGCCCTTTGCGCCGCCCTCGATATACAAGCAGCAATGAAAATCCTGAACGTGAATCCGCATCTGAAAAGGCATGAACTCAAAGTTGCGGTGGGCATCGGGATCAGTACCGGCGAAGCAGTGGTGGGAACAGTAGGAAGAAAAAAAATCCGCATCGAATATACCGCCCTGGGGGATAGCGTGAATGTGGCGGAACGGCTTCAGGGAAAGGCGGGACCCGGGGAAATCCTCTTGAACAAGGAATCTTATGATAAAATTCAGTCGGAAAAGCGCCCTGAATTATCCCAGAAGAACATCCATTTCATCCCCCTTGAACCCATGTTGCTGAAAGGCAAGGAAAATCCCGTGCAGGCGTATAAGGTAGAATACTGAAGCCCTGGCGCGTCCTTATTCCTGCTTTTTAATAAAAATACCTTGACTGAATATCCTCAAATTATTTTTCATCTTCTTTAATGAATGGGGTTTTTCTCCCATCAATTTCAGGTCTTATGGAAAAAGGAAATCTAATTTTTCAAAGGAGGGAGAGGAGTATGAAGAAAACATGCGTTTTCCTGTTGGTTCTTTTCCTGTCATCTGTCTCGAGCCTTGCATTTCCCCAGGCGTCCCCGGGACCTTATGAAATCCTGCCCGTTGAGGAAGCCTTTATCACGGAGGCTTTGAAGGACCTGCTCGCTACAACCGAGCGGGCGGATTGGTCGGGCTATCTCGGCACTACCTGGATATCCCCCAATGCCTATAACGGTCATGAGGGAACGGATTTTTCCCTGGATACGGGAACCCCTATCCTTGCCCCTGCAAATGGGACTGTGATCGATGTGGTGACCGATATCCCCGAAAACAACCATACCATCAATTCGTTTGGAAATTATGTCCTGATGCAGGTTACAGGGGGCGTTTCCCCCCAGGGGGAAAGCCTGGACATTATTCTCTGTCATCTTCTTCCCAATGTACCGGTTACAATCGGGCAGAATGTCACAACAGGGCAGGTGGTCGGTTATGCGGATAATACCGGAAATTCCACTTCGGAGCATATTCATATCGAGCCCCGCCTTCGTGACGCCACAGTAGGAACCTGCCCCTTTTACTGGGGGCACTGGAAATACCCGATCATGTTCAATCCCAATGGCGTAAAGCAGGTTGGACATGTCATTCGAGTCAAGATTGCATCGACTCCTGTGAGAAGCGACATGTATGAAACCAGCAGCCAGATTACAACGGCGTATCAGAATCAATTATTTTTCTCATCCTTTTGGAAGAGGGGATATTATCGGGTGTTCATTCCCAATGACGCGTCAAACCGTTCCGGATGGATCAAGGCGATCGATGCGGAAGAAGTCTTCACCGGAACCGTGATTCAGGCGATTCCGGACCCTGGAACTTACGTTCACAACGCCACGCTGATAAGCCCGTATGCCATCAAGGCGTCTCCGGACGCCGGATCAGCCACCATAGGGCAGATCGTTTATGGAGGCGGGCGTTTTGTGGCGGATCAGGTTCAAAGTGGATGGTACCGGATTCCTGTACCTGGTAGCGCCAGCTGGGGATGGGTACAGCCCGATAGCCGCATGATCGTGTATCCCCAGTTATATAATTCCAACATCAATCCCGCGAATCTTCCCGATAATGACTTCCCCCTGGTGGAAAACTTTTCTACAGTTGGAAAGTGCCTGTTTGGAAGGTCAAAGTATAACAGGAGTTTCACGCAAACCTTCACCCCATCATCACCAGGAGGAGATGGCATTGTTGTCAGGGTTACCGATGCCAATACCTACGGAAACGGTTATGAAGAATGCGTTGTCATCGGAAAGGTGGATCATCGGGATTATTTTGTTCAATCCGATGTTTATCTCGATTATAAACCCTCGTATCTGGGGAAAAAAGAATATCAGATTTACGGCATTTTCATTCGCGATGACGGATTTTCCAGCATGGACCGAACATTTGAGGGAAAGGGGAACTGTTATGCCATAATTTATGATGACGTAAAGGGAGAGGTAAGGGCGGGAAAGTATGTGGATGCCGCCTTTACAGACTTTTTATCCAGCCCTGTTTCCATAACCGAAGATGGCTGGCATACCTTCAAGATTGAAGCCCAGGGAAATCATATAAGATACTACCTGGACGCCAATCTTCTCATCGACAAGGTTGATGATACCTTTATCTCAGGTCCCTGCGGTTTGGGATACTCGAATCATGCGGATCGAACCTATCCCGCAGCTCGTGGGGCGTACTTTGACAATTTCGTAGCGGATGAACTGGGCGCTCCGACGCCCACGCCAACCCCCACGCCAACAGGCACTCCCACCCCGACGCCCACGCCAACAGCCACACCAGGAGGAAAGGTTTATGTTCATGACATTGCCATGAGCTCTGGAGCCTCCGGTCCCAATTATTTTGGCATTGCCGCCATCTGGATCAAAAATGACAGCGGCGCTGACGTATCAGGCGCAAAGGTAACCGGGGAATGGAGCGGGGCGGTTTCCGGAACTTCTTCAGGGATAACAGGAGCTGATGGAAAAGTCGCTTTGCAATCATCCAAGAAGAAAAACGGCGGAACCTTCACATTCTGCGTTACGAATGTTGAAGCGGCAGGTTATATTTACGATTCCAACATGAACGTAGAGACCTGCGACTCGATCACAGCGCCGTAGAAGTCCTGTTTAACGTAAGGAGTGGAGATTTCCCGTTTATACCCGGGGAATCTCCACTCTTTTATTTGTCAGATTGGGCGCATCTCGACTTTGATATTTATCTTCAGAGCTTGACATATCTCCTGAAGCTAGTTATCAAATACCCGTTTCTTTTATTGTATGAAGTCTTAAATTGGAAGGATTTGAATATGGAGCAGGAACAAAAGGAATCGTATGTTTTTTCCTCCTATGTTTTATATTTATGGAAAAAAAGGTATTTGATCATACTGGGCGCCATACTTTGCATGGGACTTACCGCTATATATGTGCAATTTGTGGCGAAAGAGAAATTTCGCAGCTTCGCTCAGATCATGATCAAGGAACATCCGAATGTCTTGGGGATGGATCGGATGAAGATTACTCCAGTCACATTCAAGAGTTTACTTTTAAATGAAGACCTTCTCCGGGAGGTGAGGGATGAATATGCTGAAATCAGTAAAATTCATCTTGAAAAGCTGAAACTTGAGCAATTCAAAATAGCGTTTGAGGTGGAATACGAGATTGTGCAGGATACGACAATCAGGAAGGAATATTCCCCCGTGATGCAACTTTCAGCGGATGCCAGTACTCCTCAAAACGCCAAGGCTCTTGGGGACATCTGGCTCAAACATTTCATTTATCGTTATGGAGACCTGCTTTCTCGTGAACCTGATTACGCTAAAAATTATTTTTACGACAAGGCGCGGAATATTCAGAAGGAACTGGAGGAAAAAGAGAACCGTTTTCTCAAACTTCGCTGGGAACTTCCCTTCAAGATACGCCAGCTCACGGCAAAGGAGATGTTGATTTCCCCGGCAAACGCCAATCTTGAATACCAGGATCAGCGGCGTTCCTATTACAAGTATCGGGAGGAAAGCCTGGTCAATGTCAATACCGCTGAACCGGTCGTCATTCCAGGGGGAGAGGGGCTTGAAGAACGCCTGATAAAGATTGATCAGGATCTGGCAGCCTCCAAAGCCGGAAGCGACGCAGCCCGGACATCCCAGCTGGAGGCGCAAAAGGTCGCTCTTGAGAAGAAAATCGGAGAAATCAGGCTTGAGATAACAAATCTGCAGGCGGAAACTTCAGCCATGGAAAAGGAATTTCAAATCCTTGCCCGCGAGGTGAGCGGACTCCGCGATCTGTATCAATATATAATTGATTTGAGAAATCAGGCGGAGGCGGATGCAGACGCCCTTCATTTCGACGATAAGGAAAAAAGCCGGGAGAGGATGGATATTGCCATCCTTGCCTCCCCAAGCTTTCCTGAAATGCGCGTGTTTCCCAAGAAAAGCCTTTCCTGCCTGATCGCCGGCGTTGTTGGATTATTCCTCTCCTGCTTTTTTGTGGCGTTAGATAAATTCATCCAGGAAAGCAGAGCCCTTGTGGAAGGAAGCGACAAATCATGAAACGATATATAATCATTGGCGTGGGGCAATTCGGATACAGCGTCGCCAAAACCCTCGTGGATATGGGTTGCGACGTTCTGGCGATCGATCTTGACGAAAACCGCGTTCAGCAGATTTCCGATCAGATTCCTCATGCCGTTGCAGCGAGCGGAATCGATGAAAAATCTCTTCGGTCTTTGAGCGCGCAGGAATTCGATGTGGCAATCGTTTCTTGTGGAGAGAGCCTGGAAAGTTCCATCCTTTCCACTGTCATATTGAAGGATCTTGGAGTCAAGGAAATTATAGTCAAGGCGCTGAATCCCATTCACGGCGACATCCTCAGGCGCGTAGGAGCAAACCAGATCGTTTATCCGGAAACCGAGATGGGGGAGCAGCTGGCTCATCGCCTGGTCAATCCGGACATTCTCCAGGAAATCGCTCTTTCCAGGGAATATTCCATAAAGGAGTTGACCATTCCCCATGATTTGGTCGAAAAGTCCATCCTGGAAGGGAATATCCGAGCCAGGCATGGCTTGACCATTCTTGCCATTCGTCATCACGAAGGAGAACAGAAGGAAAGCGATCAGGATCTTCTCGTATTATCCCCCCCACCATCTTACATATTCAAAGAGGGGGACCGGGTGCTCCTTTTTGGCAAAAACAAGGATATAGAAAATTTCAGAAGCTCGAAGTAATTTATCGAAGGTATTCTAAAATTGCCACATTTTTTTTAATTTGATTGATTCGTATCAGAAGTTTCTGATACGCATTATTTTATGATGACAGATAAAAGCCCCGTTCAAAAGGAATATCATGATCTTGTCGGTTTGATACGATTACTCAGGAGGCGTATAAAACGCACTCTTGTAATCGAGGCGTTGATTCTCACTTCGACTTTTTTCCTTCCGTTTCTCCTGGGGCTTTTTTTTCTGGATAATCTGTATTATCTTCCGCCAATGTTGCGCGCCCTGGGAATCATTTTCACCTTTGCCGTAGCAGCTGCCATTTTCATGAGAAGAGCGCTTCCCATTTTTTCCTCATGGTCAGAGGAAAGGGTGGCGGTACGTCTCGAACAGCAATATCCGGAGCTGGATAATCGCCTGATCAACGCCCTTCAACTGGGGGAGAAAAACCAATCCGCGCTTGTTATCGCCCTTGTACGCGAAGCTTTGAATACCTCATTCCGGCTGGATTTTTCCCTCATTACAGGATTTTATCCCCTGAAAAAACGTCTCTTTGTTCTCGCCCCGCTTGTTCTCCTCGCAGTTCTTTATCTCCTCATATTTCCCGATAGTTTTCTCAATGCCTCCGCCCGAATTTTCAATCCCCTCTCCTCTGTTTCTCCCCTTTATCGCACCAGACTGGAAGTCAAGCCCGGCAATACGGAGCTGGCAAAAGGAGATTCCATAAAAATTACCGCGGAAGTCTCGGGAGGGATTGCGCCTGACGCTATACTCGAACATAAATCGCAGGATGGCGTCGCCCGATTGGAGATGAATCTTGAAGGGAGATGTTTTGTATTTCTTCGGGATAATGTAACGGACGCCTTTCAATACCGGGTCAAAGCCGGTGACGCCGTCAGTCCCTGGTTCCAGGTTCAGGTAAAAGATAAACCCTCTGTGGAAAAATTCACGATTCATTATCAGTATCCGGAATATACTGGCTTGCAGAACCGCACGATTGAATCCCCATCCGGGGATATAAAGGCAGTTGCCGGAAGCGGCGTTTCCCTTGTGATACATTCCACAAAACCTATCGATACATCGAAAATGATCCTGTCCGATGGGAGCGGAATTCCCTTTACCATTGAATCGGGAAATCCCCTTGCCGCCTCTCTTTCCCTTGTTTTGGAAGAGTCCAAAAGTTATTCCGTTTATATGAAGGATTTGGAGGGCTATGACAATGATCCATCCCCCGGATATTCCCTTATCGTGGATCGGGATCAGCTTCCGCGTATCTCGATCCTTTCCCCCGCAAAACAGGCGATTCTTCCCCAAGAGGAAAGAAAACAGCCCGTATTCTTCAAGGCTGTCGATGATTTTGGCGTCTCGCTTATCACTCCTCAATTATCCGTGAAAAGAGACGCACAGTTTTTATCTCTTCCAGAAATCGAAATAAATCCTGCGTCTCAATCGGTTGAAGATGGTTATACGCTCGATCTCACGGAGGCGCATGAATCTGAAGCATATTATTTCCGTTTTGCCGTTATGGATAATTGCCGATTTCCGCAGCCGAATGTGTCTTACAGCCAAACCATCAGAATTGATTGTCCCGGGGAAGCGTCTCTGCCGCAACCAGCGCTCGATCCTGAAACCCTGAATAAACTGCGGAAATTGAAGGAAAAAACGGAGGAATTCCGGGAAGTACAGAAAAAGGCGATCGAGGATACGCAGAAACTCCTGAATAAACCGGCGGATTCATGGACAACCGAGGATAATCTGAAAACCATGCAACTCGCAGCTCTGGAGGATCAATGGGCGAAGTTTTTCGAAGACGCTCATTCCGATCTCTCGAAGCTGCCCAAACTGGTTTCTGAAGATACCGCATTGATCGAGGATACGCTCGAGGTTTACCAGGAGGTGCAAAAAGTCCCGGATGACCTCCTTCCCAAACCCAAAACCATTTCCGTTGCCGAGGAACAGACAGGATTGGAACTCGCCACGGAGCTCACCACCAAAATCGAGAAATGGCTACCCGATACTCCTGATCATATCAAGTGGGAAATGGGGGAACCCTCGAAGGAATACGACATTCCCCTTGTCACATTGCCGGAGGAACTCGAGGACATTATCGGCGATCTGATAGAAAGCGAGGAGGATTTCACGGATGAAATCGAGGATGTATCCTCCAGCTGGGGGGATTCCCTGGATAAAGGGGCGGGTTGGGAGGCGGCTGATGGTCCGATTTCCAATTACAGCGCCCAGGGCGTTACCGGTAATATCATGCCCAATTCCAATGAAATCGGAGGGAGAAGCGGGGAGGGGCGTTCCGGGCGCTCCCACGGGGAATTCGTGGAATCCGTCGCAATTGGAAAGGAAGGCAGAAAAACCCCTACGCGACTCACCAATGATCCCTTTGAACAGGGCATGGTGAAGGATGAAATGAAACAAATGACCACCGGATCTACGGGAGGAGGCAAAATGAGCGGAACAGGAGGCGAAGGCTTGCGCGGTCCAACTCCCCCTCATATCCAGGAAACCCTGAACCGCCTTTCCGGAATGCAGGCGGAATTCAAATCACAGGCGGAAAAAGTCAAAATCGCCTTCGATTCTCAGGGACTTCCCACGCATAACCTGAACCGCGCCCTGGAAGGCATGGATAGAATGGAAGAATATATACGGAACTATCAGTATCAGAATATCCTGCCGGAACAGCATATTATACTGCAAAATTTGAAGGCGGGCAAACTTTTAGCCACGGAAAAAGTCAAATTATTGAGAGAAATGGAAAAGAATGATAAAAAGAACTGGAAAAATCAGATTTCCCAGAATATAAAGGATGTGTTTCCGATTGGATATGAAAAGATTGTGGAATTTTATTATAAAAAATTGGCGGAGTACTGAATTGATCAAGTTGAAAAAAAATAAAACAGCGACTCTTGGCATTTTGTTGTTTCTTGCGCTTCTTGCATCCGCATTTTGTCTTGGCGCCAGCGAATCGTACATTAAAAACGGCGATTTTGAAAAAGGAAAAATCTTCCCCGAAGGCTGGATCGTTCCCCAGGGCAGCTTCGTAAAATTTATCTGGGCGGATCCCGCGCATAAAAGGGTTCTGGAATTGAACGCCATAGATTCCTCCACCACAAGCGTTATCACTTACGAAAGCCCGATAATCGACATTGATAATGGAAGGGATTTCATCCTCGAAGCGGAGATTAAAACCCTGAACGCCGATCTGTGCATAACAATCGTTGGCTACGGAGATGTGCTCGGGCAAAAGAAACCTGTTTACCGCACCATGAGCGTTATAAGCTCCGATAATGGTTCATGGCGCAAAATTCATCGCAGGTTTCGCCCCAGTTGCCGCAATTTCAAAGTCAAATCCTTTCAGATTACCTTTTCCAGTTCGGGTTCCCCCGGCAGGATTTACATAGATAATATCAGACTGGTTCCTGCTGAGGTTTCGCCGGAGGAAAATCCGGAAGAGGCTGCCAAACCATGTGAAACGAAGACGGATTCCCCCCTTGCCTGAAGAAATACCAAATGGAACGCCGGATAACAAGGCGGAAAACATCCAATACGACCAATTAAGTTCATGCCCTGTATTGGCGTTTTTGAGCAGAATGCGCCATAAACGCTGGTTTCAGGCGTTTCTCCTATTTGCGATGCTATGGATCATATACAACTCCAACGCCCGCCTGATTGGCGGTTCGGATTGCTATGCAGCCAGGTTCTGCCCCATCAATCTCATTCTGTATAAATCCTACCATTACGACAATCTCACATTTTTACGGGGAAAGGATGGCAAAGGCGGCATGCCGGGGGGCATGGTTCTTACAGGTACCAAAACTCCGAGCGATGGGCATCTGATCACATTTTATCCGGTTATCGTACCAACTCTGCTCGCGCCGTTTTATTATATTCCCTTCGGCATTTTCAAGATTTCCCCCAAAAGCTACTGGCCTTTTTATATGGACAAGTGGTTCATGGGCGCGTTTGTCTCCGGCGCCGCTGTCTTTCTTTTTCTTGCCCTTGCAAAAATAAGGATCAGGTTCTGGAGCCGTCTTCTTTTGACAATCACATTCGCCCTGGGAACCAGCGCCTGGGCGATTTGCAGCCAGGCGTTCTGGCAGCACGGACCTTCCCAGTTCTTCCTCGCCCTCTCTTTATATCTTTTGTTGCGGCTCAGGGAATCCAATCGCTGGATCGGTCCTATTGGGCTCGTTACTTCCCTTGCTTTGGGCGCGCGGCAAACCAATCTGATCTGGTATGGCTTGGTCGCGCTTTATATACTTTATTTCCTTATAAAAGAAAAAAGAAATTGGTGGCTCATATTTTGGTATGCCGTATTCTCCCTTCCTGTAGCGCTTTTTACCCTCTGGTATAATAAAACCTATTTCGGCTCCATCTTCACCTCGGGGTATGACTTCAATCCCGTGAACCGGTATATTGCGGATTTTCTTCATATCCATAATTTTCCGGCTGGATTTCGGGGTTTGCTGTTTTCCACCAGTTTGGGATTGCTGCCGAACGCCCCGTTTTTCCTTTTCATGATCCCGGCTTTTTTCCTCGGAAGAAAAAAATATGACCATCCCGAACTCGGCATCCGCCGCATATTATGGATTTTTATCGTGTATCATATCCTCCTGTATTCCTGTTACAGGGAATGGTGGGGCGGGTATTCCTATGCCTACCGCTATTTGACCGATATCATGCCATTTCTATGTTTCCTGCTTTTCCCTGTTCTTTCGTGGAGGATTTTCAGAAAAGGGCTTTTCGCCGTTTATCTTGTGTTTCTTCTCTGGGCAATGCTGATCCAGTTCTACGGGGCGTTTATATGGTCGGGCACCCCCTGGTTCGGGAAACACTGGAAGAATCTGACCCAGCAATTGCTTATAGATAAAGAGGCTTTGAAA
>JAFGFK010000107.1 GCA_016931135.1 Candidatus Sumerlaeota bacterium
TCAGCTCCATTTTCTTCAGCAAACTTTTCCTGATCCGCAATAGAGGCATATAGGACTTCCCCCAAACGAACTCTACTTAGTTGAAGGTTTGAGCGATCAATTTCAAATCTCTGTGACTTTAATGCTCTCTTGGAAATTTCATCAAGACTGTCAATAACCTTTATCATATCTAGTCGGGATTTTTCGAATGTTACCCCCAAACTTACCATATCAAGAGAACTTTTCAGGCTTTGAAATATCTGCTTGATTCTGTGAATTGTCAAACGGTTAGCCAGTCTTTTAGCCGTTGCATCCTTCTGAACCTCCTGAGTCATATCATGAGCGCTTGTTCGTATCAGTATTCTATAACCAATTCCAACGAGGAAGCGCCTGTTTATATCAAGATCAACTTTACGTTCCTGAGAGAAAGGTCCAAAGACGAATATTCCCCTGGGCATTTCTTTCCTGCATGAGGTTATTATACAGGATGATCCCTTGAAGAACTCTGGTTTGCATTGAAGATCTATTTGATGAAATGCCTTTTCGCACAAGTCTTCTTTTTCCTTTCCCTTAATGAGAGACTCATCCCTAAGCCCATCGTTAAAAACTGTTGAACCCTTGTTCCAATTGAAATGGGGGGGATGATATATAACCTCCTGAGGTAAGCCGTAACTCGAACGGAGCCTGAGAATATTATCTTTTTCACTGGAAGCTGAAAATACCGCGGCATAAGAGCATCCGAGCTGTTCGCTTAGATATTGAAGAGGCGCTTTCAAACCTTCAAAAAAATCTTTGTCCGGACATTCGATCTCAACCAGCTTTTCCGTCAATACGCGCGATATTTCTTCATGAAGGGCGAGTTTTTCCCTCTCAATCGCATGTTCTATAAATTTATTGATCGTTCTGCATTGATCTAAAAACGTGTTTTCGTCTTCTTTTATCAATTTCGGAAGGCCTTCGATAAATTCCAGTAGTTGCCTTTTATCCGATTCGCTCGCTGTAACGCATCTGGTTTTATCATTATTTCCCAGTTCCTTAACAGCCCTTTTTATATTTTCCACATCTTCCGGTTTTTCGGGGCGGAACTGGCCCATGAAAAAAACCGCCCTTGCGCCATTCACGGAAACCGGACATAAAACCTCTATTACCCCCATGCTGCATGGCATCTTTACTATTTCCAGATCAGGTTTATTTTCATCTAATATCTTTTTGAAAAGGGTGTCATCACTAAACTGGCACGCCTTTTCACCCCCTGGTATTCCGCAGTATTCTTTATTTGGGTTTCCCCTGAAAAATCCGCAGAAATTCCTGTAATTCTGTCGCGGATTCTTCGGGTCCGCCCTGCCAATAGTTCCATCTTTTTTTTCATACAGTATTGCTACAGGATGCCCGAGAACCGTTGATAATCCGGATAAAAGGAAAGAAAGTATTCTATTCTCTTTATCTACTTCCCCGTAATCATCCGGTTTACAAGGCCAGATTTTAAGCGACACCTTACCCCCCCCTGGAAATGAGTATTATCAATCTTAAATGCAAGAAACATTTTTTACCCTGCGCGTAAAGCGCCTCTCCCTGAAAATAAGATATGGTTAATAGACTGCATACGCAATTATCGGGGTCTTCTGGAAATCAATATTTTCACCCTCCCCATAGAGTGAATTCAATAAACTACCCGCTATCTAATAATAAGCGTATTGATCGTCAAGAATTATTTTTAACAAATATTGATGTTATAATTTATTCCTTAATTTTTCATTGTATATTTCTTGTCGCGTTGAAGTTATCCCGCCTGAGGCGTGATAACGAAGACGGATTCATTTTTAATTTGGCGGTATTTCCCTCTATGGTTCTTGGCCCCATACGTACGCCTTTGCCTCGTAAGGACCGAAGGAATCGCTGAATCTCCCCCTTAGCATCCTGAGAAGGCGGTTTCGAGAAAGTTCCTTCAACGCCCGGGTTCCCTCGGATTCGATTTCAAACGTCGTATTGCAGAAAACCGGGCTTGTATTCACCGCAAGGATGATGGCGTTGGTTTTCACCTTTCGCGCGCGAACATGAACCTGTGGATTCGATGATTTGATGTTCAGTTCATCGCCCTTTGCAACGAGCCAGGGAATGATCCTGTGGAGTTCCCTGTTCAAATCCCGAAGGGAATTCCATGTATCGGGCGCCTTTTGCCAGTAGGAAAAATAAAGGATGCCGGTTGCCCCGTGAACAAGGGCGATATACGCCATGCACCTCACCTCGTGGGGAAGAGGCTGCGCCCATTTGCCGCCATCGGCGTCAGGACCTCCGAAAACCTGTATGAACGCCCAGTTCGCCCAATCGGGTCCATGAATCCGCCTCGCTTCTGCGACATGAATTCCAACATTGACAAGAGGAACGTCGCGATTTGCCGTAACGGGATAAACATCGGTAAGAGTGAAATCGCAGGCGTCCTTGTATTTTGAAAGGGCTTCGAAGAGGAAATGGCAGAGCCCGATGGGATGGTTGGGGTCTGATTTTTTCAAGGCGAGATAGCGCGCCCTCTCCCCTTCCGGGGTTTTATTGTGCGATTCCGGTTCATCGGTGAGATACCACGCCAGGAGAGCCGGATGATTTTGGGCAGCTTTGATCCATTCCTCGCCCGTGAAACAGATCGCCTTGATCCCATGCTGGTGGATATAATCCAGTTGATCGGGTTTGAATCCGCCCACAATTGTATTGAACTGTTTATCGTGAATTTCCGCCATCACGTTTGAATTGAGTTCATAAAGCCAGATGCCAATGGGAAAAAACGGTTTGCGATCCACGAGGCAGATTCCCTGGGAGGTGAATTCCACCTTCGAGGCGTGAACCGGATTGGTTGAAAGAATGCACAATACAATAAAAACGCTGAACAATGAAAATGTTACGAATCGCATATTTCTCCTCACAAAAATCAGACGTTGAGATATAAGTCTCAAGGGTTCAAACCCTGAAAAAATCCTTTCAACTGTCATAAGTTTTGTCTGAAACAGATGTCGCCTATGTAATAAAGCCAAAATGTTCTCCCTATATTATAAAATCCGCAATAACCAACATCCTCCCACCAGAAATCCTCCAATCTTCATTTTTCATTTCTCGTTTCTCATTTTTCATTGCGCCTCATGCGCCGGTATGTTCCACCTCGAATTTTCCCTGCAAACCCTTGATCTCACGAACTTCAACGGAGAAGGCGCGGCCGAAAATGGAAGCCAAACGGCGCGACGCATCCGGGTATTGATCGATGACATTATTTTTCTCGAGGGGGTCTTGTTCCAGGTTATAGAGTTCATCGGGTTCATTACCCGGGCGAAGGGCAAGGCTCCAGGTTTTATCGCGAATGCACCGATCCGCTCCGGAATGATAACCCGATATAGCGGCTTGGCGTACTTTTTCCACATCGCCCCTAACAAGGGGAAGAAGGGAGAATCCCTGGAGCGCGGCATTGTTATTCCCAAGCCCCGCTGCATCCAAAAGCGTGGGGAGAAAATCGGGGAACTGCGCTATCTCCTTTATGCGCGTTCCTTTGTATTCGCCATTCGGCAATTTGAATGCAAAAGGAACCTTCAAGAGTTCGGAATACATCCGGTCGGGTCCCTTAAGGAATTTGCCGTGATCGGCAAGGGGATGCCCATGATCTGATAGGTAAAAAATCAGACTTGAATCATACCGATTTTTTTCCTTCAGGGTTTTGATGAATTCCCCCACCATGGCATCCACGTAGGAAACCTCTCCCGCGTAAAGGGAGCGAATGCGCTTGATTTCATCGGGGGAGAAATGTTTCGAGGCGTCGCCGCCCGGAGGCAGGATGAAATCCTTTCCTTTATAGGAGGGATCCTTGTATAAATCAAATTCGAGCGGCGGGGTCCACGGTTCGTGCGGATCGAATGTTTCCACCCAGAGGAAAAACGGTTTGGAATGGCTGGCGTTGCTGCGAATCCAGTTCGATGCGCGCTCGAATGTCTTGAAGCAGGGGAAATCCGGGGCATGCCATGCGTTATCGAGATTACGGCACACGACATCCAGGAGGTTTCTCCAGTTTTCCGGGAAGGAATCCTTCCAGTAATCATCAACGGAGCGTTTCTTGGGGCGCGCGGCGTTGCAGGAGTCGTATTCCTGCCCCCTGATCCACTGCCATTCCAGGTATCCGCGATGAAAATTCTGCCCGGGTTTGAAATAGTGGTACATATCGGTTATGAAGGCGGTGACATAGCCTTCGCGTGTGAGGATTTCAGCGCATGTGACATCGGTTGAGGAAAGGGGTTGCCAGGATCGCCCTGGAAGCGATCCGATGCCTGTAACCCAATCAGTGCGAACGGGGATTGTAGGGAGGGCTTGGGGGTACATGTTATCGAACGCTATGGAATTGCGGAAAAGCATGTCGATGTTCGGGGTTTTTGCGGGGCATGATTCGCCTGCGTAATATCCGACATGATCCTGCCGCAAAGAATCAGATACAATGACAATAATATCAGGTTTTTCGGATTTCATTTTTTCTCCTCCATTGATGAAATAAACATGATATGAATCGACGGGGATCATCAAGGATTTTTTTACTTTGACTTTTTCCGCAAATTGTGAGGGGAAGAATACATGTATTATTATTATGGCAGGATTGCGCTTATTATAGCGGGATTATGGTGGATCAAAGTCGTTATAGGGCGCCTTCCATCCGATATCAGGGAATTCAAGGAATCCGATTACTCGGGAAAAATACCGATTGTCATTATCTGGATTGTGACAATATTTATCATGATCGGGCTTGTTTTTTATATTATAAAAATAATAACCGCATGGAATCAGTATTTCTAATTTTTAAGGAGTTTGATATGGACATTTTTGAGGCGATCGAGAAGCGGCATAGTTATCGAGGCGGTTTTCAGGAAAACCCGATTCCGCGGGAGGCGCTCCGGAAAATTGTGGAAGCGGGGCTCAAGGCTCCATCAGGAAGAAACGCACAAACCACGGAGTTCGTGATTGTGGACGATCCTGAGATCCTCGGGAAAATCCGCTCCATGAACGCAAAGAGCCGCGCCATGCAGCAGGCTGTGGCGTATATGGCGTGTCTGGTGGATAAGAACGCCTGTGCTGTATATGAGGGACATTCTTTTCAGGTGGAGGATTGCAGCGCGGCAGTGGAGAACATGCTTCTCGCAATAACGGCGCTGGGGTATGCAACGGTTTGGGTGGATGGCTGGTTGCGGCTGGAGGGACGCGCGGGCAAAATCGGGGAACTACTGGGTGTGCCGGAGGAAAAGATCGTGCGTGTGATCCTGCCAATCGGGATTCCAAAAGAGGAAATCACAGGACCCGATAAAAAGCCGTTCGAGGAAAGGGCATGGTTCAACCGGTATGGCTGTTAAGCAGCCATAACAATGAAAAATGAAAAATATACAATTAAAAATGAAAAACGAGAGGAAACCTCATTACCTGAGAAAAAAACGGTACCGTTCAACGGGTATCAATGAAAAATATACAATTAAAAATTAAAAATGCTGGGAGATTCTCGATTATCAGGTGGTAATCATGTTGACAAGGCATGGCGTTATCGCCGTAATATTATTATGTTTACTCCAGATAGGGAACTCCCGGTGCCCGGGCGCGGGAGAACAATCTCCGGAAATCGTTTACAAAGATGGCGTTTATCAGGGCGGCGCGGCGGGATACGGAGGCGAGCTTCA
>JAFGFK010000009.1 GCA_016931135.1 Candidatus Sumerlaeota bacterium
CAAAAGGGGAAGCGTCATCGGAATCGGGGCTTATCTTCAGTCATCTATTCAGAACAGCATGGACCAGCTGGCATGGGCGCGAGCTCAGGGCGCTGCGGGATTGAATATATACGATTGGTACAGCGAAGTCGATGCAGCGAGCGGCGCGACGCGCGCCCAGTTTTACTCCGAGCTGAAATCCCAGTTGTATCCCACATGGGCTGACCCTCCGCAGCGCAAGTGGAAGACCGAGCCGACAACAGGCCTATTCGAGGGGAATCTGACGTACAAGGGATTGCCCATAGATCATGGAACGGTCAGAATTGCGGGGCAACCGGAAACCATGACTTATACGGATGGAAGCGGGTGGTACGCCATCCTGGAGGTTTCCCCCGGCTCCCACATCCTGGAATTTTCAAAACCAGGGCGCTCGGACGCCTTTACTTCAGCCACAATTCCCACTGCAGGCGACATCATAACAGTCAATATGGACCTTTTCCGCGCTATCACTGCCTGGATGAATTATTGATGTTTTTATAGGCGCTCATCCGTATTCCCATGTACTTTTTTATAAAAATTAGATTGACCCCAAGTGAAAGGTAAGGCTATTTCTTTCAAGAATAAAAGTGAGTGAACAAAAGATAAAATCACTGGAAAATTTAATTCCCATAATGCGGGAATTAAAAAACGAGGGAAAAAGGATTGTCTTGACCAATGGCTGTTTCGACCTGATCCATGCGGGACATACGCGTCTTCTAAGCATGGCAAGGGGAATGGGCGATATCCTGATCGCAGCCTTGAATACGGATGATTCCATAAGAAGGTTGAAAGGCGAAAAAAGGCCTATCCTGGATCAAAAACAGCGGGGACTGATTCTCTCGTCCTTTTCTTCCGTGGATTATGTGATTTTCTTTGATGAGGATACGCCCGAGGAAATCATCCGGGAAATGAAACCCGATGTCCTTGTCAAAGGCGGCGAATACGCCATGGATGAGGTGGTGGGAAGGCAAAAGGTATGGGATTCTGGCGGCGAGGTAACAATAGTCACACCCCATGCCGGGCATTCGACGACAAACTTAATAAAAGAAATTCTCAATCGTTTCGTTCAATAACATATCTAAAAGGAGTATGGGATACAATGGCAAGAATCAAACAGATCAAGAAAGAGCCCAGTGAAGATGACATCGAGATTGGAGACCAGGTAAAACATTCCAAATTCGGAACTGGAACCGTGCTTTATAAAAGCGGAAGCGGGGAGCGGGCAAAAGCCATTGTCGTCTTCCCGGAAGAAGGTCAGAAAAAACTTTTACTCAGATACGCCAAAATGAAGAAAATCAAAGAGGCGAAATCCGCTGAAGAACTCCCCGGGGAACTCCCTGAAGAGCAAATCATTCAAGCGCTCGATGATTCCGTATCCGCGCCCAAGAAAAAACGCGGCAGAAAAGCCAAAGAAATCGAGGAAGAGCATATAGAGGAAACGGACAGAGACGCGGAAGAGGAAGAAGAAGAAGAAATCGAGGAGAAAGAGGCGGATGATGACCGCAATGAATCCACGGATGAGTACTTCAATGAGTGAAGGAAGAATCAACCGCCTGGAAATCCAGCATGTCGCCCTCCTATCCAGACTCCATCTGACGGAAGAAGATATTACCGAACATACTGTCATCTTAAACCGTATCCTGGAATATTTCGCCAAATTGAATGAATTGGATACCGAAGGGGTATCCTGCACCTCTCATTCCATAAACATGAACAATGTCTTCCGCGAGGATGTCGCCACCCCCTCCCTTACAGCTGAAGACGCCCTTGCCAATGCCCCGGAAAAGGAATTGAATTGTTTCAAGGTTCCCCAAATCATTCAGGAGGGTTAAAAGCATAAAGCGCCTTGAAAGTATACGAACTGTCAGTGAAAGAAGCAAGGGATAGACTCCTTCAAAGGGAAATATCCAGCCGCGAACTCACCCTGGGCGTTCTGGAACGAATCCGGGAGATCGATCCAAAGATTCACGCCTACCTTGAGGTGTCTGAAGAACTTGCCATGGAACAGGCTGAGGAGGCGGACAAACGCCTTGCAAAGGGAGATAACATCTCCCCCCTTACCGGCATTCCCATCGCCATCAAGGATAACATCTGCGCAAAAGGCGTCCGGACCACGTGCGCCTCCCGCATCCTTGAAAATTTCACCCCCCCCTATGATGCCACTGTTATATCCCATCTAAAGCAAGCCGGCGCTGTTATCCTGGGAAAAACCAACATGGATGAATTTGCCATGGGCTCATCCACAGAAAACTCCGGTTTTCAAATCACCCGGAATCCCTGGAATCTGGAACGAATTCCGGGCGGTTCAAGCGGTGGTTCCGCGGCAGCCGTTGCCTCCGATATGGCGATCTGCGCCCTGGGATCCGATACCGGGGGCTCCATCCGCCAGCCCGCCTCCTATTGCAGCGTTGTTGGTTTGAAACCGACCTATGGACGCGTTTCCCGGTACGGTCTTGTGGCGTACGGCTCTTCCCTGGATCAGATCGGTCCCCTTACGAAAAACGTGATCGATGCCGCCATTGTGTTATCAGCGATTGCGGGACATGATCCCAGGGACTCTACAAGCGTAAACAAGCCGGTTCCGGATTATACGTCTTATTGCAGGGAAGAGATCGAGGGGCTGCGGATCGGCGTTCCCCGGGAATATTTCGCTGAAGGTATGGATCCTGAAGTGGCTAACCTGGTTCATTCCGCCATCAGGCGCATGGAGGAGATGGGAGCGGAAATCGTGGACATCTCCCTCCCCCATACCCAATACGCCATTGCCTGTTATTACATCTGCGCCATGGCGGAAGCCAGTTCCAATCTTGCGCGTTATGACGGGGCGCATTATGGTTATCGCGCCCCCGATACCGACAATATCATTGAAATGTACAGTAAGACACGGGCGCAGGGTTTCGGCGCAGAGGTCAAACGGCGCATCATGCTGGGAACTTACGCCCTTTCAGCCGGGTATTATGACGCCTATTATCTCAAGGCGCTCCGGGTAAGAACCCTGATCAAGCGGGATTTCGAGAATGCCTTTGAAAAGGTCGATATCGTTGCGACTCCCGTTACTCCGACCGCGGCTTTTAAAATAGGGGAAAAGATCACCGATCCCCTGACCATGTATCTTTCGGATATCTACACGATATCCCTCAACCTGGCGGGTATGTGCGGGATATCGATACCCTGCGGTTTCACCGGAGGCTCTCTGCCGGTTGGATTGCAGCTGATTGCGAATATATTTCAGGAGGATATTCTTTTCCGGGCTGCTTACGCTTATGAACAATCCACCCCGCATCATAAAAGGAAGCCGGACATTTAAAATGAAAAATGAAAAACGAAAAATGAAAAATGAAAAACGAAAAATGAAAAACGAAAAACGGAAAACGGAAAATGAGAAACGAAAAAATGAAGAACGAGAAATGAAAATGGATTTGGAACCTGTCATTGGAATAGAGATACACACGGAACTATCCACGAAATCCAAGATATTTTGCGGGTGTTCCACAAAGTTCGGTTCTTCTCCCAATACCCAGACGTGTCCGGTTTGCCTGGGTATGCCCGGTTCGCTGCCGGTTCTCAATAAAACCGCTCTGGAATATACAATCAGGACCGCGCTTGCCCTTCATTGCGAAATAACAGAACATACCACCTTCGATCGAAAGAATTACTACTACCCCGACCTTCCTAAAAATTATCAGATATCCCAGAATTACGCCTGCCTGGGTTATAACGGCTGGATCGAGATTTCATCAGGAAAGGGAGTCAAGCGAATCGGAATACACAATGTTCACCTTGAAGAGGACGCCGGGAAAAACATTCATCCCGAATCGGGAGATTCCAAGGAATACAGCCTGGTTGACCTGAACCGCGCAGGTATGCCCCTGATCGAAATTGTCTCGGCCCCGGATATGAACGGGGCGAATGACGCCATGGCTTATATGACCATCATGAAAAACCTGCTCCAGTACCTGGAGGCGTCGGATTGCCGGATGCAGGAGGGGCACCTCAGGTTCGAGGTCAACATCTCCCTGAAACCGAAGGATTCCCGGCGTTTGGGAACCCGGGTAGAAATCAAGAATCTCAACTCCATGAAGGTGGCGCTTAAAAGCATCGAATACGAGATAGAACGGCAGAAAGAAGTTCTGGAATCGGGCGGGGAAGTAGATCAGGAGACTCGTTTATGGGATGAAGCGGCTGGGATTACAAGAACCATGAGAACAAAGGAATTCGCCCAGGATTACCGTTATTTCCCGGAACCGGACCTGGTGGAAATACATATCACCCCCGAGTGGCGGGAGGAAATCCGCAAACATCTTCCCGAGCTGCAGGGACAAAAGCGCAACCGGTTCATATCCCAGTATGGACTCCCCGAATATGACGCCTCTATCCTTACGGGAAATAAGCTCCTGGCGGATTATTACGAGGAATGCGTCCGTATCCATTCCAATCCCAAAACAGCCAGCAACTGGATCATGACGGAACTTCTTCGCGAGTTGAATCAAAAGGAATGGGAACCGGATACATGCCCGGTAACTTCAGCCCACATGGGAAACCTTATAAAACTCATGGATGAAGGAGTAATAAGCGGAAAAATAGGCAAACAGGTGTTTTCAGAAATGCTGGATACCGGCAAGATGCCAGGGGAAATCATCCGAGATAAGGGTCTGGCGCAAATTACGAGCGAGGATGAAATTTCCGGTATAGTGGAAGCGGTCATGAAAGAAAACGAGGGAACCGTGGAAGCCATCCGGGGAGGAAGAAACAAGGCGATGGGATTTCTGGTAGGAGAGATCATGAAAAAAAGCCGCGGAAAGGCTAATCCCAAACTGGTCAATGAGATATTGAAGAAGAAAATCGGCGTCTGAATCGCCCTCGAACATTCAAAATTTGATATTTAATCATTTTAAACTTGCCTTTTTTCCCTCAAAAGATATATATATAAGCGTAATTATAACGTTTCGAGTCAGGAACTTTCGTAAGATGAAAATAGAATCCTTTGGAATTACGGATGTCGGGCGACGCAGAGCCCATAACGAAGACAGCCTGAGTATATCGGACGATCTTCGGCTTTACCTCGTTGCGGACGGCATGGGAGGGCATAACGCCGGAGAGGTGGCTTCCTCTACCGCCGTCGATACCATTATGAAGTTCGTCAGGCGCTGCGTAGAAGATAAGGAATTCACCTGGCCCTTTGGACTCAATTCCTCCCTTTCCGAAGAAGCGAATATACTTCTAACCGCCATAAGAATAGCCAATCGAAACGTCTGCCTTCGCGCCGGGGAACGTTACGAGTACAGTGGAATGGGCACCACCATTGTCGGCTTGTACATGGAGAAACAAAATATCGCCCATATCGCTCATGTGGGGGATTCCCGGGCTTATGTCATAAGAGATAACAACTTGAATCAGATAACGACAGATCACTCCTGGGTAAATGAACAGATACAAAAAAACATCCTCACCCAGAAAGACGCGCGAAATCATCGTTGGAAAAACGTAATCACCCGAGCGCTTGGCAATAAACTCAACGTGGAAATCGATCTGAACTCCATTGAAATCCATCCGGATGACCAGATTCTTCTCTGCACCGATGGGTTGTCTTCCATGATAGACGATCCATCAATTCTCAAGATCATTCAGGAGGAGGAACCCGGTCCGGAAAAAGTCTGCAAAAACCTTATCCAGTTGGCGAATGAAAAAGGCGGACTGGATAATATCACGGTAGTTCTGCTGAAGTTTACGCAATGAAACCTTCGTCCTGCTCCTGTAAAGGTTATATCGTTATCCTCATCATCCTGCCCCTGATTGTAACCAAATCCTTATCCGTCGTTTATGAAGGGCAGTCCTGCCTCAACCTTCTTCTTCTCATTATGAGGCTTGCCTCGATCTGCGTTTTTGCCTTTGTCGCAGCGGGCATGGGGCACTTTTTTCTCAGAAAGAGCGATCTTTTAACCAGCTGTTCGGCGTCCAATTTCTGTTTCTCCATGACAGCTGGATTTGTTCCTATGGCTTACCTTACCTTTCTCAGCCTGATTCGGATCAGGGGGATTTCGCCATTCCTTCCTTTCGGTTTGATCGCTCTTTACATTTCCTTGAGGGAGATATCCTTATACTGGGGCGATATTATCCCCAAAAGTCCCGATCGTTTCAGGGAAATCCGGGGAATTAACCTTTTGGCGGTTGTTATTTTGTGTCTTCTTTTAGTTTATGCCCTGTATTACGCCATGGCGCCGCCTTTTTCCTGGGACGCCCAGGTTTATCATCTCCTTATTCCCAAAATATATTGGCTTGAGAAAGGTTTTACATCTATCCCCCTGAACGCGTATTCGAACATGCCACACAATCAGGAACTCCTCTACCTTGCAGCCATGTTACTGGGAGATGACGTGGTTTCCAAACTAGTCCATTTTCTGATGGCGTTTATCTTGAGCCTTTCCATGTACGCCTTTGCCCGACGGTATTTCAATACAAGAACGGGGCTGCTTGCTCCCCTTTTATTCCTGTGTAATCCGGCTGTTTACGCCCAGCTTGGGATTGCCTATATCGACGTGGGGCTTGCGCTTTTCTGTTTCTGGATGATGGTTTGCCTTGTGGAGTACTTTCGCTCGGGAAAAACCGGATATATCATTGGGATGGGGATATTTTGCGGAATGGCAATGGGGTCCAAATATACCATGATCTATGCATTCACAAGCGGGACAATCCTGCTTTTGTTTTCTCCTTACATCCTGTTGAGGGGGGATGATTTTTCCGGCGCGAAATCCGGTATCGACAGGATAATCCGGAAGCAAATCCGGGCTTTCGGAATTTTCTTCGCTACATCCATTATTCTTCTCATTCCATGGTGGATAAAAAATTACCTGTTTACCGGCAATCCGGTCTATCCCATGATGTTCAGCGTGTTTGGAGGAAGGGAATGGTCTGCCCAGCAATCGGCGTGGCTGATCGACTGGCAACGGAGCATCGGCATGGGGCGTTCTTTGATCGACTATATTCTTCTCCTCGTGAGAATCTTCCTCCCTGGTGAAAAACTCTATGGATACCGCGGTTTCGCAGGCAATCTTTATCCCTGGATTCTGATCACATTGCCTTTTGGATTCATGGTGAGAGAAAACCGCGGCATAATCAGGATTTTTCTTTTATTCTTCGCCCTATTTTTCATTCAATGGTCTATGGGGTCGCAGCAGATACGTTTCCTTATTCCTGCGCTCGTTTTTCCCGCTTTAGTGGCGGGAGCGGGCATTGACCGTCTCTCCAGAATCAGGGAGACGCCCCTTGCCTGGATTGCTCCTGTATTGATTGCGCTTCTCCCATTGCATCTTTTTGCAGGGCGTATCCTTCCTGAAATCAGGAGGGAGGGCTCATTTTTTCCCATTTTGTTCGGGAATCAGACCAGGGATCAATTTTTAAGACCCAGGGTGCGTTCCTATCCCTGTTTCGAATACCTCCTGGGTAGATGCAATGAAAAGGAACCAGTCCTGTTCCTTTTCGAGAACAAAAGTTATTACTGTCCCCAACCCGCTTATGCGGACAGTATGTTCGAGGCGTCCTTTTTTCTGAATCTTGCCCTGGAATCAGGAAATCCACAGGAATTCTCCAGGCGCCTGAAACGGTTCAACTGCCGGTACGTGGTTGTGGATCAACTGATCCGAAAGGGAATGCGTCTCCAGGGTGATGCGTGGCTTCTCTCCAAAAGAGAAAACCGGGAAAATTTTACAAAAGCTCTTGATATCACTGAGAGGTTTATCGAGACTTGTCTTATTAAGGAGTTTGAGGAAAATCAATCCACGGTGTATCGTTTTGAATGATCGGAGTGGATTTCCCCTCTCAAATATAAGCCTGATAAGGAACTGAAAAAATGACAGCCGGAATCCGCAAGATAACGCCGCCCCGTATAATCATTACCATTTTATTATTCCTGGTTCTGATTTCAAGTCTTTTTCTGCGAACCCGACGTATTCTGGATTCCCCGGGCTGGTTTCGTGATGAAGGACTTTACCTCGAAGTGGCGCAACAGATAGGCAAGGCGAAACTCCAGATGGGCGCGGTCAATATCACCTTTGTCGGAACAAACATGACCCATCCCCCGTTTTATTTCATTTGCGCAAACCTTTTTTTCAAACTGGCTCGGCCGGATATGTATTTCTTCCGGTTGTTCAACGCACTCCTGGGAGTCCTGGCTTGTTTTACGCTTTTTCTCCTGGGAGTTGAAGCGGGGCGTTTCGGGAAAAGGAATGAACCGGCTCCCCTTTCCTCTGAAATCCTGGGGCTGCTGGCAGCCTTTTTCTTCAGCTTTCATTACGACGCCGTTTTGTACAATCGTATGGGAATGCCGTATAATTTATACATGCTCGAGGCGATCCTGGTCGCCTTTTTCATCCTGCGATACCTGAGATTGAGACTTTTCCCATGGTGCCTGGGCGCCTGCGTGGTAGCCTCCATTTCTCTTCTCACGGTTTATTATTCCGTGGTTTTCATCCCTTTTATATTGCTGGCAATACTGTACATGAAAAAATTAAAACATCTCTGGGCTCTTGCATGCGTGCCGATTCCCCTCCTGATCTTTTTCGCTTATCTCGCCCTGGGGAAAACGCCGGGGTTCCGGGATGATTTCCTTGCGCTCAAAAACGCCTCCCGATCGGGTTCCCTTTTCGTCATCCTGTTGCATTACCAGGACTTTTTTCAAACCGGCGTCTCCTATTTCATCGGTTTGGCGGGTCTTCTTTTTCTTCGCAGGAAAAACGCCGCGGGATTCCTTTTTCTGCTTTACCTGTTCATTATTCATATTGTCCTGCGCAAGGAAGATACCATTATCCGCTTTATCCATTATCCTGTGATTCCCATCCTGCCGTTTGTCGCGCTTGGCGTAGCTGCCATCGTTTTATGGGCATGGAACGGCGTCAGGCGTTTTTCCCCTGCGTTCCTTTTACTGATACCAGCGATCCTCGGCGCCTGGTTCGGCTTCAGGCAAACGAAAGAGGGCGTTTATGGACGTTTCAATTCCCCTATGGAATTCGGCATGACCAAAAATACCGAGGATAATTTCAAGGCTGCCGCGTTCATCAACCGGAATACCAAACACAGTGATCTGGTCATCTCCACCAGCGTTCTTTGGTCACTACTGCGCACGCTCAATGCAGACCTGGCGCAATCCGTGGTATTCAAGGGAGAGAAGATATTCTTTTACAAACAGGATTATCCCCGCGAGCGCTTTCTTTTTTCACCTGAAATCGATAGGGCGAAATTCATCGTAATGGACGCCTTTACCAATGAATGGAGAAACCAGCAGCCGGATTCCTCCTGGTATCCCATAACAAAAGAAATCAGGGAGATCGAGGCGAATTGGAAACTGGTTCATACCCAGGGCGAATTCAGGATTTACCTGAATCCAGACTGGCAAGACAAGAATCTTGTCGAATAGATTCAACAGAAGTTTTATGGCTGCCATGAATCAAAACGAGCCGGTGATTATATATTTTTCAGCAGGGCAATGGCGTCCGCCCCTTCCTGTAGGAGAACTTCGCTATCCCATTTACCTGATTGCTCGAAGGCGTCACGTCCTGTATGTCAATCCGCCGGCAAGTTTACTGGATCGGCTTTCCGGAAAAAGACGCCGGCGCATACATCCCCCCCCGGATTCCCATCAGAGCGTTCCCGGAACAAAAATGACCGTATTCACTCCTTCCGTGGTCTTTCCCTATTCCGTGAGACTCCCCATGCCCCTGTTCCTGAAAAACATGATCTTAAACAGGAACATTCAAAGCATTACTTCACAGGTTCTGAACATTTTTCATACTCTTTATCCGGGAAGGGAAAAACCGGATATGGCGTGGGGAACGATTTTCCATCATGCGGGAATTCTGGAGAGATTTCCCGCGCGTCATAAACTGGCGATTATCGACGATAATTTTCCGGAAAGCCCGGCGTTCACTCCTTTTCAAAAAAATGAAGTGGCGGAAATGGAGCGCTCCCTGATTTCTTCCGCCGAATATATCTTCACGACATCCCGCACCCTTTTCGAGGAAAAAGCAAGGATCAATCCCCATTGCGTGATGATGGAAAACGGGGTATCCGACCTGTTTCTCCCGGAAAACAGAGAACATCTTGACGGATTTGCGCATCAATGCCCGCAACAGGAACATAACATCATCGAGCAAATCAAAAGTCTTCCCAAACCCAGGATCGGCTACGTTGGTGCCTTGAATATAAGGCTTTGGAGGGATTTTCTCGAGGAAATTTTCAAAGCAGCCTCCGGATATCAACTGGTATTCATCGGAAATATCGATGATTCCTTTCCAATCTCTATGATCGAAAAAATGAAAAATCCGAACATTCATGTCTTTCCCTATATCTCCCATGCGTTGATCCCTTATGCCCTTGAACAGTTCGATTTGCTTGTTCTCCCCTTTGAATTGACCCGGTTTTCAAGGTTCATCAATCCCCTGAAACTGAGCGAATATCTATCGAGCGGGAAGCCGATTCTCGCAACGCCTCTGGTAGAAATCAAACGAATAGCGGGAGATTCCCGGGGCATGGTTTATTTTATCGAAAATCCCAAAGATATAAAACATTCCATCGAAAAGGCGTTACGGGAAGATTCTACAGAGATGAGAGAACGCCGGATCGCCCTCGCGCGCGCCCGCACCTGGCAACGCGTCACCCGCGAGATGCTCTCCCTCGTGGAAACAATCCTGAAGTCAGACCGGTCAGACTCATCAGACTCATCAGACCCGTCAGACTCATCAGACCGGTCAGACTTGTCTGACTTGTCTGACAAAAATAACCATTCCACTCCAAGGAAAATCTCATGAACGATAGCGACACTCCCCTTCTCCCCCACGGGGGTTATCGGCGTCTTCGCAGTTACAAGGTGGCTGAGGCAATCTATGACGCTACGGTAGTATTCTGCAGGCGTTTTTATCCTCATGACCGTAGAATGTCCGATCAGATGATCCAGGCGGCGCGCAGCGGCGTCCGTAACATCAGTGAAGGCAGCGGCGCTGCAGCCACTTCGCGAAAGACCGAGATGAAACTCACCAATGTCGCGCGCGCCAGTCTCAATGACGAACTGCTGCGCGATTATGAAACTTTTCTTCGTCAGAATAGCATGCGCATCTGGCAAAAGGATTCACGCGAGGCGCGCGCCATGCGCAAAAGGCTATACGAGGATAATGCGCAGAAGACGCCGCCTCCACAACCAGGCAGAATTCGTTTGACCGGGCTTTCCGGATTGGCTGATTTTGTCTCCAGGGCGGAACCGGAACTGGCTGGTAACGCCATGATATGCGCCGTGAATCAGGCAGTCTATCTTCTGAAACGCCAGATAGAAAGCCAGGCGCGGATATTTCAGAAGGAAGGGGGATTTACGGAGAGCCTCTACAGACATCGCCAGGAAGCGCGTTCCAGAGATCAAAAGCCCCACGCTCCCGAGCATTCTGATCAGTCAGACCAGTCAGACCGGTCTGACCAGTCTGACAGGTCTGACCAGCATTCTGATTAAAATGGCAAGTCCTGCGCCCGGGCGGCGATTGCGTTATCGCTGGCCATTCCCAGGCGAAGGCGATTACCGTCGCGTTTGAAAAAAATCCTGGATACGCCATTCCCATCCTCCCGGGGAAGCTTCCAGGCATGCTGCATTTCATTTTTGGTCGTTCCCTTTCCTGTGGGATAGCGTTTATCCACAAGATTCAGAAACGCTTTTGTCGCCTCGTTTGCGTCATGGTCGCTGTCCCAAACGGAATCCCATAGAATCATGAATTTTTCATTTTCATCTTTATACAGGGCGTAACGGTCTCCATCCCATCCGGCTGCCGCTTCCAAAGCGTCATTGGGAGTCATGTATTGCTCGAATAAAAGTTTGAATCCGATCTCCCCGATCGAGTTTTCGTATTTTTTCTCCCATGCTTTTCCGAACTGTACCGCGCCAGGAAGAGATACTGTGGTGGGATCATCTATCAAGGATAGATATTTTTCCGGATGAAGAATCTGTTCCGTAGAACGGGGCAGGTTTCGGAAAGGGATATCGCGCCCTTCCACGCCATTCTGCGCCATGACCTCCATCAGAAACATGGAGCCATGAATATAAGGAAAAACAAGGAGTTGCTGGAGAAAATAAGGCGCTTCATTATACGCCGTTTGATCCATGCCCAGGGAGGAAAGAACCTGAAAAACAGACTTGAATTCGAAATTTTCCTTCAACCATTCCGTCATCAGGATCGTGGCGTCGCCTTCCAGAACGCTCAGGATCGCGTAAATCTCGTCGTCATTGTTCCTCTTGTAAAGATTCATGCTATCGATGTTGAAATTCTGATCCTGCAATACATGGCAGATTTCATGAGAGATTATGACGCCCGTGATTGTCTGATTCAGATCGAACTCCTCGACAACGTAAAACCACTTGGTCGCGTCGTCATAGAAACCTGCCGCCTGCTCCGTGTAAAGAGAGATAATCATTTTCTTGATATCCGTTCCGTGAGGAATAAAACCGAGACGCGCCAGGACATTCTCATAATCATGGAGCGTGTCGCCCGGGTATTGCCGGTCGATCTCCCGAAGGACATAGTTTCGCACATCATCTTTTGTCAGAAATTTGGAACGAAGCGGTTCCTTTATCTCAAGGTTGCGAATCCGTGAGACTTCCTTTTGAAAATCCAGCGCCATATCCTGGAGCTGGTATTGTTTCAAGTCCTTTTTGAGTCTTTCATTTTCTTTACGGAGGATTTGAACCTCCTGTTCCATCAGTTCGATCCTGATTCTTGTTTTTTCATCGAGGTCTTTTTTCCCGAAATTTGCATCCGTTTCCGAAAATGAACTTATCCCAAGAAACAAGAAAAAAAGGATCAGAAAACATCTTGACGTTTTCAATGTTTGAAACCTCTCTTATCGGATTTTTCTTGCAAAACAGAACAGATATATAAATACATCAATTCATTACAAAGTCAATGAAGAATGAGGAGGATAACCATGAAACCGCGCCGCCTGGAATCTGGAATGACAATCGGATTGATCGCCCCTTCGAGCGCGCCAGGAAAAGTGGAATTGATTGAAAAGGGAATGCAGGTTTTGAACGGGCAGGGCTTCAAGACCAAACTGGGGAAAAACGCCCTGGCAAAAAAGGGATATCTATCTGGAACAGACAAACAAAAACTGGCGGATTTCCATGCCATGTTCGCCGATCCAAAGATTGACGCTGTTATATGCCTTCGCGGCGGATATGGAACCCCGCGCCTCCTGAGATATGTGGATTTCGATCTGATACGCAAGAATCCCAAGATATTCGTGGGATTTTCCGATATCACCGGGCTTCATATCCCTCTTTTGATCAAATCCCGCCTGGTGACCTTCCACGGTCCCATGCTCACATCCAACATCGCCCATGAAGAGGCAAGGGAATATTCCATGGGAAGCCTCATGCGCATGATCACAGAACCCAAACCCTTTGGTTCCATCCTACCCGGAAGCGGAACCAAAAAGGGGAAAACCCTGAACAAGGGCAAAGCCACGGGGACCCTGATCGGGGGAAACCTGAGCCTGCTCACTACTTTTCTCGGAACCCCCTGGGATTTTTCCACCAAAGGAAAAATTCTCTTTATCGAAGATGTCGGCGAAGCAAATTACAGGATCGATCGGCTGCTCACCCATCTTCTGAACGCCGGAAAACTGGAGAGCGCGGCAGGCATTGTTTTAGGGCAATTCTCTGATACGGAATGCAAACCCACAGCAGATGGACGCCCAACCCAAACTGTGGAAGAAATCATTCACGACCGCCTGAAAGCCTTGAAAATCCCGATTGCATACGGATTTCCCTTCGGGCATGAGAAAATAACAGCCACCCTGCCTCTGGGCATAAAGGCAACGCTCGACGCGACAAAAGGAGACCTGATCATCGAAGAATCGGCGGTACGTTGAAGCGGAATCCACCCCAAATGGGGCGCATCTTGAAAAACAAATTTTCAATTTTTCATTTTTCATTTTACATTGTCGAAGACATGATCGCCTTACAGGTATGCAACCTGTTTTCCGCCTCATCATAAACGACCGAATGAGGTCCATCGATCACGGCGTCCGTTACCTCTCCGCCGCGATCGGCAGGGAGACAGTGCATATAGATGGAATCCTTATCCGTGAGTTTCATTTTTTTCTCATCGCATATCCAGTTTTCGTATTTCTTTGCAATCTCCAGGGCTTTCTGAGGTTCTCCGAAGAGTTCCAGTACGCCCCAGGATTTGGGATAAACCACATGCGCGCCATCGAAAGCCTCTTCCATGGAATCTACGATCCGGAATTCGGTTCCCGCTTTTTTTGCGTTCAATCTTGCAATCTCGATCTGCTCTTCCATCAATCCGAACTCCGGAGGATGCGCCAGAACCACATCGATTCCAAAACGTGGCATAAGGGTAATGAGTCCCTGAGGAACAGATACCGGTTTTGCATAGGTGGGTGTATAAGCCCATGAAACGGCGATTTTCAGCCCTTTTAGGTTTTTCCCGAATTTCTCACGAATTGTCATAAGATCCGCCAGGGTCTGGCAGGGATGATCCACATCGCACTGCATGTTGATCACAGGGACATCCGCCCATTTGGCGACTTCCCTCATATAGGAGTTTCCCTCACCCGGAACCAGGTCGTGGCGTATGGCGATCCCTTCGCCATAACGGGAAAGGATGACGCCGGTATCTTTAGCGCTTTCCCCATGGCTGATCTGGGAGGTAGAGGAATCGATAAAATGGGCGTGTCCTCCCAGCTGCGTGATGCCTGCTTCGAATGAATTCCGCGTTCGCGTGGATTTATCGAAAAAAAGGAGAAAAACAGTTTTATCCAAAAGAAGCCTGTGGGGTATGCCGGTTTTTCTCTCTTCTTTCAATTGCGTTGAGACATCGAGAAGCGTTTCCAGATTCTCCAGAGCCCATTCCTGCGTGGTAATATAGTCGCGTCCTTTCAAAGAATGAGTCATATAACCTCCTTGTGAAACGTTCCGATAAAATTTAACCTATTCCCTTCTGGAACGCGCATTCCAGGGAATCAAGCGATTCCCTGGGAAGATCGTATTTCTTCCACATTTCAAAACATTTGGCGCAGAAGAGGAAAAGAAGAATCTCTCTTTGCGTTTCCGAATCAACTCCCTTCAAACGGATTGATGATTGAAGCGTAAAGTTAAGGATATTGGGAATGGTTCCCTGATCAGTAAGGGTATCCGGGGAGGCGCCAAACATATCCATCTGCATTTCCCGAAAAACCCATGTAGAAGACTTTCCTCCATCCTTTCCGGTTATTTCCTTTTTTTTAAGGTTCCGGGTTTGATTGTATTTAATCCAATATTGCGCCAGTTCATCAAAAAGATGAAGCGTCCAGGGGGCGCCTTCCTGTACAATGTCCGCTTCCACCGGTTTCAAAACCGCCATATCCTCTACCGCCCATCTTTGTTTCAAACCCGGGCGATCGGTGGTATAGGCTTTTTTGGTTGAGATGAGGCGTTCGGATTCAGAACACCAGATAGACAGGAAGACTTCGAGAGAAAATTTCACTCGCGCCAGGAGGTTGAATTCAAGAAGGAAAAGATGAAGCAGGTTGTCGATTTTGTCCGCTTTGGAAAGAAACGAGGTTTCAGACTTTCCCGGTTGGAAAATGGACAGGGAGAAGCGGTTTTTAAAAAAATCGAAAAGCCCTGTAAGAAACCGGTAAGGAGAGGCGAGGCGTCGGGACGCCTCGATATGATCCGGGTCATTGACAAAACCATCGAAAAGCAGGGCGGGATTCTCACAACCGAAAAGGGCTGTGTAATATCTAGCCAAAACGAGTTTGCGAAGGAAGCGATCCAGTGTTTTTCTCTTTGCCTGCGCGCCGGAGCCCAGTTGGGCGCTCCAGATTTGCAGCCACCCGTTTAATTCGTTCGCCAGTTGTTCCGTAGGTTTGCCGACAAGGTTTTCGATGCTTCCGTTTTCCACCTTTTTCCTTTCCAGATGGGGGAAAAGGCGATCCGAGCGCTCCTCGACGTTGGAACAATAGATCAGGCGCTCCTGTCCCTTGACGTTATAAAAATAAGCTCGGGAATCATCGAAATACAGGAGAAATCCGGTTTCGGGAGAGGTTTCCTCCAGACGCCTCAAAAGAAGATAAATATCAAAATTGAAATCAAGGTATCGGGAATACATGTCCTCATAGGCGGGAAGGCTGAAGTCAATCGGAAGGGCAAGCGCGATAAGGGGTTTCTCACCCAGAGAGGCGAAAAAAACATGAAATTCCCTTTTGGCTGTTCCGGCGCGCAGCGTCAGGATTTGGGCTTCCGTAAAATCGGATGATTTCCATCCCATCAGGGATAGAACCGATAGGACAGCGTCAAGATTTTTCTGAATACTCTTCACAATCCCTTCTCGATATGATAATAATACGACTATTTGACTTATAAGACATATATTGAAGGATCGATAGAATTCAACATCTTTTACGCTTATCCGTAACTTATTCCTTCTTAATCGTCGTCGCAATAAGGGAAAATCCTTCCCGGAAAAGCGTGGTGAATTCGTACCATGTTCTTACGCCGAAGAGCCGCCGAAGAATAAAAGAGGGACGCAAATGATATCTCCGTATCGCCTCGTTTCTCAGTTCCCATAGTTTTTCCCGGCTCAATTCTGCGGTTTCATAAACCGGTTGTGATATGGAGTTGTCAAGCGTGGCGAGATCGTCGGATATCAATCCCTTTTCAATGGCATTCCTGCGAAAAACCGTTCCCATGCGCGGCATGGCGATATTGAACGAAGCGAACTCTGTATTCAGTTCAATGGCAAGCTGTATAGTCTTTCTTACGGATTCAACGGTATCACCGGGGAGCCCGAGGATATAATGCGCCAGGATTCTGACGCCGGTTTTTTTGCACAGAGACGCTATTTTTCGCGCCTGTTCGAGGGTTATGCCTTTTGTATAGTTTTGAAGTATTTCCTCACTTGCTGATTCTACCCCCATCTGGATGGTGTGGCAACCGGCAGCCTTCATTTCCTCGAGGAGTTCCGCATCCAGTACATTGACGCGGGAAAGACACGCCCAGGTAAAATTCAGATTTTCCTTTCGCATTCGTTGAAGAAGGGCAAAGGAGCGTTTCTTGTGAACCCCGAAGGTCAGATCCTTGATCCACAGTTCGCGAACGCCCCGGCGTTTCAATTCCCGCAATTCCTCAAAGAGATTATCCATATTGCGAAGATGAAACCCAAGTTCCCCCCCGATGCAATAATCGCAGTGAAAGGGGCAACCATAATCCGTGAGGATTCCCGCGTAAGGGAGCCTCAATCCATGGGGTATCCTGTAATTCTTGAAAGGAAAGATGTCATAATGGGGAATGGGAAGTGAGAATTCACCTTCAGGAAGAATCCGGTCTCCCAATTCGAGGATTGCGTCTTTGCGACGAAAGCTGACATTGTGAAAGGGGCGCCGCTCCCCTTCAAGGTAATATACAATATCATCCGAGATAAAGTTCATGATGGCTGCATCGAGGAAAGGATAAGCGTCAAAGAATTTAGGCGCTTCGGAAAGCAGACAATCCCCGGTTCCTATGATTTCGATTTTTCCCGAGAACGCTTCACTAACTCCCTGCATCAACTCGAAATCCTCGATAAAACTTACGGCGCCTGTGAGAAATATAATCGCATCCGGCTTGATATCACGTATTCGTTCCAGGGTTTCTTTGGGAGAAAGCCTTTTGTCCATGGCGTCCAGGGCGAAAAGCGCATAATGATCCTTCAGAATGCCTGACAAAACAATGAGATCATAAGGGCCCCAGTAATAATGCGCCTTGGAGGCATGGCTGCAGTAATAATCCCGAAGATAGACCCCCTTCCCCGGAGGATTGAGGAGCAATACTTTCTTTTTCGATTCGGACATATTTATCCAACTCTGTGAAATCAATATTTACATAATACAAAATACTTATGGATCAATATTTCATAAAGGGTCAAGAAACAAAGCATGGGAATGTATTTGGATTTTGGATTTTAGATTTTGGAATAAAACATGTATATCATTACGTTGCGCATTTTAATCGCCTTGACGATCTTCATTCCAAAATATTGGAATCGCCTGATTTTTCAAAAGTTATCCACAGGTGGAAAAAATAATCATAAGAGAAAGAAATGTATGAAAATTTTCGGAATTTAACGCCAAGAATACTGATTTTTCATGGTTTAAACACTAGTTCATGCTTCCGTTTCCTCTTTTTGATCTATTCTGAATGAAATCAGTACTTTACAATTTGTATTCTCTCATGAATTCATTCATGATTATACATTTTCTTCATAAGAAGAAGGAAACCCATCATGCAAGAAACATGCCTTATAAGAAAACGATTTTTACGACTTATACACAAGGTTTTCCACAACCAGTATCTTTATGTGGAAATCCTCAACTTGTGATTGTTCTGATCTGCGGGAAACTTCATTAAAAGTCTTTTTTTCATTGATTTTACATTCATACAAGGAACAAATAGAAATAATTCGTTCCCTTGTGGAATTATCT
Source organism: Candidatus Sumerlaeota bacterium (assembly GCA_016931135.1). Lineage (GTDB taxonomy): Bacteria > Sumerlaeota > Sumerlaeia > MWCT01 > MWCT01 > JAFGFK01. The sequence goes on from JAFGFK010000009.1 coordinate 18,508, forward strand.
TAATTGCGACATTTTAACTGCTGAAAAAATTCAATCGCCATAGGAGATTGCTCGAATGTTAATGGGAAAAGTTGTTGGTACGGTTATCTCCACTCAAAAGGATCCGGGTCTTCAAGGTTACAAGCTCTTCGTAGTTCAATGCGTCGATGTTTCAATGAAACCGACTTCGAGTTATGTAATTGCGGTTGACGCCATTGGTTGCGGGGAAGATGAGATGGTGATCGTGGTTCAGGGAAGTTCCGCCCGCATCACCGAACGCACCAAGAACAAACCCGTTGACGCAGCTATAATCGCCATTGTTGATTCCGTGGAAGTGGGGAAAAACCGGGTTTATGAAAAGTACAAACAATAAACATTCGTTACGCCAGGTAAAACGATTACTATAAAGAACATGATCACAACCATGAACACAAAGACGAATCGAGACAAAGGGTAACCGCGATGGATATCGCAAAAGTCATGGGAACTATCGTCGCAACGCAGAAGGACCCCTCATTAAGCGGGGTAAAGATATGTATCATTCAACCTCTGGATCAGGATCTCAAGGAAAAAGGGAAACCTCTTGTTGCAACGGATTCTACCTCGATGCGAGATACAGGGGAAATTGTTTATTATGTTGCGAGCGGCGATGCGGTATCAACAGGGACAGAGGGACAGAAAATGCCTGTTGACGCTGCGATAGTGGGGATAATCGACCACATCCATTATAAAAAGGAGTATCTGCCCGGTTAAGCCATGCAATTCGGAATTGTCATTGGGAACGTTATTTCAACGGATAAAAATCCGGCATACGAAGAGCGCAAGCTGCTTTTGGTGCAGAGGTTGAGCCTGGATAACAGGGCTATGGGAATCCCCACCATGGCGATCGATTATGTAGGGGCGGGAGAAGGGGATATTGTATTATTAGGCGCGGCGCCGGGGCTCGCCTCCACGGTTTTCGGCATCCCGGACGCCCCCATCCGCGAACTTGTTATGGGAGTGATCGATCGCGCCCGATTCTCTACAGGGCAAAAAGAGTTCGGAAACAGCGTTTCGGAAAGGCATGAAAAAAACCGAAATAACACTTGACGTAATGGATGGGTAAAGTTAGGTATGCTCGGATTTTTCAATGTAATACCGGGTAAGACCTGTAAAAATCTGTTTCTATATTATCATATTCAATTGATTTTCGGAGGAAGACAAAGTGCCCAATAAGAAAGCCCAAATCAAGCATGCGCGTCAGAGTAAAAAGCGCAATCTGGAAAACAGGAAAATCAAAGCCGCCCTTTATACCAACATCAGGAAAGTGAGAAAGATAATCGAGGGGGGAAGTCTCGGAGAAGTGAAGGCTAACTTACCCGCAACGCTGAAAACAATCAACAAATCGGCGCAGAAGGGCATTATTCACAAACGCAAAGCTGCGCGCCTCCAATCCCGCATGGTGAAAAACGCCAATAAACTCGCCAAAACCCCGGATTCCACGCCGAAAACCACATAAGAATCGGGCGAAATCAAAAAATACCTCCCTATTACTTTTTCATCGTTCATTCTTGAATGATCATTGACATACGCCTATCGTTTCATATTATTTATTCTTTAACCGCGAAAAGGAGACTTTTGAGTATATGAACGATTTGAGAAAGGATCCGATTACCGGAAGATGGGTGATCATTGCCACGGATCGTCTGTTGCGCCCGCATGATTTTCAGAAAACCAAGATTATCGAAGAGACATCCCCGGATCGATGCCCCCTTTGCCCGGGACATGAAGCCATGACTCCCCCTGAAATCTGGCGGTGGGAAAATCCCGATCATTCCTGGTCTGTTCGCGTGATTCCCAATAAATTCCCGGTATTGCGGATAGAAGGCGACCTCCTGCGCCGCGGCGAGGGGATGTTCGATCATATTTCCGGCATTGGGGCGCACGAGTTGATCGTGGATTCGCCTGTTCACTCTCTCACCCTTGAAGATTATGATGCGGAACAGATATTCCGCATCCTTTCCGCTTATAAAATCAGGCTGGATGATTTGAAAAAAGACGCGCGGCTCAGGTACGGACTTGTCTTCAAAAATTTCGGAATGGAAGCCGGCGCTTCCCTCCGGCATCCGCATTCCCAGCTCATCGCCCTGCCAATCATACCCAAAAACGTCAAAGAGGAACTTTCCAGTTGCCGGGATTATTACGAACTCAAGGAACGCTGCCTTTTCTGCGATATCATCAGTGACGAGATGGAACACAATAAGCGCATCATTCTCGAATCGGAGCGTCATATTGCCTTGGCGCCTTACGCCTCGCGGTTTCCCTTTGAAATCTGCATCCTTCCGAAAAAACACGAGGCGTGTTTTACGCGCATCGGGGAAAAGGAATTAAAGGATCTCGCTTCCCTCATGGATAATATCCTGGAGGCGCTGGATCGCAGCCTGTCCTCTCCCCCGTTCAATTACATGCTTCATTCGCGACCGTTCCGCGTTTCCGAACGTCATCCGGAAACAACTCTGGATCTGGATTATCACTGGCATATCGAGATCATCCCGCGGCTGACAAAAATCGCCGGTTTCGAGTGGGGCACGGGATTTTACATCAATCCCACGCCGCCCGAGGAGGCGGCAAAGGCGCTTCGTGAGGCGATAGATTAAGTTTGAAGGGTGAAGTTTGAAGTTTGAAAAAAAATGCTGACTTTTTCCCTCATGGTCATAGTTTTTCTTCTGATACTGGTTTTTGCTTTTTTCAACGGGCTTCATGATATCCCCAATATCATTGCCGCCATGATCGCCTCAGGCTCCATGAAGGCAAAACAGGCGGTCATTCTGGCATTGATATGGGAGATCATTGCGCCTCTGGCAGGCGGCTCTATGGTCGCCAAAGCGATTGTTTCACTTGTCCGTTTCGATGAAATGCAGTCCATCGTGGGGAAAGAAAGCATTCTGCTTGTTTTGGGTTCAGCGGTGTCAGCGGCAATCATCTGGAATTTCATAACATGGCGCTGGGGGATTCCCTCGAGTTCGTCACACGCGTTATGCGGGGGACTCCTGGGCGCTTCTCTCGTTTGCGTAAGAAGATTATCCATCATACGGTGGGGTATTGCAGGTTTCAATCCTTTTGCATTGAAGGGATTTGCCGGCGTGGCTGCTGCCTTGTTTATTTCTCCTTTTTTGGGTTTTATCGCCGGATTCGTTGTATGCAAATTCATGAGATTTCTGCTTCTCCGGGCAACGCCAAAGGCAAATGAAAAATTGAAAAAGGCTCAATGGATCACTGCATCGGGGCTTGCCTTCGCCCATGGAACCAATGCCGCGCAAAAATTCATGGGGCTTTCAGCCCTGGTTCTTGTAACAGGAGGCGCTATTTCAGATTTCCGGATCGGATTCGGAATCAAATTTGCATGTGGTCTGGCTTTATGCATGGGGGCGTTCTCCGGCGGTTGGAGGATCATCAAGACCGTAGGAACCGGGATATTCCGATTGCGTCCGGAACATGGATTCGATTCACAACTGGCATCCTCTCTGATCATTTGCGGTAATTCCTTTATTGGGGGTCCGGTTTCATCCACGCACGTGGTATCCTCAACAATCATGGGAGTGGGAACTGCGGTAAGGCAGAAGGCGGTTCGTTGGAAAAAGGTGTTTGAAATCATCCTGGCATGGTTCATCACCCTGCCCATGACGTTTATCCTGGGAGGGCTGTTATATTGGATATTCCATTTGGGGTTCCGGATTTTGGATTTTGGATTTTAGATTTTGGATTTCCTTCCCAGTATATCCAGCATCCAGCATCCAGTATCAACATCCATTTAGCCTTGATTCGTGGAGGTTTCGATGAAAGAAATAAAAAGTAAAAAAGGCATTTTAAATCGTTTGCTTCCGAAAGAACATGATTTTTACTCCGACTTGATCGAGCATACGGAAAAAGTCCGGGAGGGCGTGGCGTCTCTTGTAGAATGGTTCAAAACGCATGAATCCGTCTACGCGGATCGGGTGCGGGAGAAAGAACATGAGGCGGACGACATTCAACTCAAAATCGCATTTGCCCTGGGGAAGGTGTTCATCACTCCCCTGGATCGGGAGGATATCCACCAGCTGGCTTCAGCCATCGATCAGATCATCAATTACGCAAAAAACACCGTACGGGAAGTTCAGATTTTCGACATCAAACCGGATGCTTTCATGATCGGGATAGCGGAATTGATTCTGGAGGGAACCTGCGCCCTGTGCGATGCGGTCAAGATGCTTTCAACAAAATCGAGTGACATTACGGAACTCGCCAATAAAGCGGTCAAATGCGAACACAGGGTGGAAAAGCTGTATCGCCAGGGATTGAACGCCCTTTTTGAAGGCGAGGAAATCAAGGAAATTCTGAAACGACGCGAGGTATATCGTCATCTGAGCAACACGGCGGATCGCATAAACGAGGCGGCGGAAATTCTATCCATGATCATGGTGAAATATGGGTAATTCTTTATCTTGACATTTTATTTCTACTGTTAACAGTTAAAAACCCAATTATATAGAATAATAAATCAGCGCTGTTTTTTATCAGAGAGATAGTTGAACTGCCAGAGATTAAATAAAAAGTCTTATGGAACCGGAAAAAAACAATCTGAGGTATGTGCCGAAATCCGTAATCAAGCGCCTTGCCCTTTATTGCAGGATCCTTCACCGGATAGAAATGGACGGACTCACGCGCATCTCATCAAAGATTCTGGCGCAATTTCTGGGAATCACGCCTGCCCAGGTGAGAAAAGACCTGGCATATTTCGGGCAATTCGGAGTCCCGGGTTTCGGTTATAATCCCCATGATCTGCGCATCCATTTAAAAAAAATACTGGGAACGGATCGCATCATCAATCTGGCGATCATTGGCGTGGGCAACCTGGGAAAGGCTCTTCTTTCTTATGTTGGATTCAAAACTCAGGGATTCAAGTTCATCGCCGCCTTCGATCTGGATCAGCGAAAAGTGGGACGGAAGATCAATGAATTGAAAGTATCCAGTATAAATGAACTTGAGAAAATTCTCAAAGACAGCGATGTGGATATTGTGGTATTAACGGTTCCGGCAAACGCCGCCCAGGAAGTAGTGGATCGTCTTGTGAAATGCAATATCACGGCGATACTGAATTTCGCCCCTATACGGATCGATGTCCCTTCCCATGTAAGAATTCATTCCGTAGATCTCGCGATGGAACTGGAACGACTCAGTTTTTACCTGCGTTAAAATACGTTTACAATTTGCAAGTCGATTGATTCGAGAGATTCATTTAAATCTTGATTTCCCATGAGATATTATTCATTCTTTTTTTTAAATAGACATTTATTAATTTCAAGTTTTTGAAAAAGATGCTCGATACAACATCCCAAATTGAAGTCTCGGTTGTGATGCCGTGTCTGAACGAGCGCGAAACCATCGGGGAATGCGTGCGCAAGGCGACGCAGGCGTTTAAAGAACATGACATCGCGGGTGAGGTGGTTGTCAGCGATAACGGTTCTACGGATGATTCTGAGAAGATTGCCCTTTCCCTGGGGGCGCGCGTGGCGCATCAACCGGAAAAAGGGTACGGCAACGCCTATCACAAGGGGATCATGGAGGCGAAGGGCAAATATATCGTGATGGGCGATTCGGACAATACCTACGATTTTTCCGAAATCCATAAGTTCATAGAACCCCTGAAAAACGGGTATGAACTTGTGATGGGAAGCAGATTAAAGGGAAAAATACTTCCCGGCGCCATGCCCTGGCTGCATCGCTGGATCGGCAATCCCTTTCTTTCCTGGTTTCTAAACCGCCTTTTTCATACGGGCATCAGCGATTCCCATTGCGGAATGCGAGCTTTTACAAAGGAAGCTTATCATAAAATGAGCCTGAAAACAACCGGCATGGAATTCGCCTCGGAAATGGTAATCAACGCCTCAAAAGCCGGATTGAAAATCACGGAAATTCCCATTACCTATTACCCTCGTAAGGGGGAATCCAAGCTGCATTCCTTTCGGGATGGATGGCGACACATGCGATTCATGCTGATATACAGCCCCACGCACCTCTTTCTGATTCCCGGTTTTCTCATTATGTTCATCGGAATGGCGCTGATGATGGCGCTTCTTCACGGTCCGGTTTTTCTATTTGGCCACGGATTCGACATCCACGTTCAGGTACTGGGCGGCGTTCTGTCTTTACTTGGTTTTCAAATTGTGAATCTTGGCGTTTTCGCCAAGGCAATTTCCAGATCAAAAAACATCCTTATACACGACTCTTTCATTGAATATATCTTCAAACGATTCACCCTTGAAAAGGGAATTGCAATCGGACTGGTCATCTTCGGAACAGGTTTTATCATTAATCTTTTGATACTCATAACATGGATCCGGGGGAATTTCGGCGAATTGCAACGCGTGAGAGAAGCGCTTTTCGGATTGATTCTCATTGTAATTGGCATACAAGCCATCTTTTCATCCTTCATATTAAGCATGCTGCAAATTAGAACGGATAAGTAAATGGACGTTCTTGTCATCAATGAACCATTTGTAAAGGATTTCTGCAGAACCCAGCGGTGGGCGGCGCGTACGCGCGGGAGGGTCTTGCGCGCCCCGGATTGGCTCGCCTATGCCACCGCAGTACTCGAAGAAGCGAAAATCCCTGTCAAACTCTATGATTTTCCCGCCCTCGATTGGAACAAGGATAAACTCCGGGAGATCGTACGTTCCCACAAACCCCGCTTTGTGGTTCTGGATTCCACAACGCCATCGATTTTCTCGGATATCGAGTGCGCCCGAATTTGCAAGGAGGAAAGCGACGCTCATGTCATCATGGTAGGTCCCCACGCCTCCGCCGTACCCGAAGAAACTTTGGAATCAGCAAAAGGGGCGGTCGATGTTATCTGCATCGGGGAATACGATTATACGGTCAGAGACATTATAATGGGTTTTGACAATCTTGCGTCAATACCGGGGATTGCCTATAAGGAGGGAGAACGCGTTGTTCGAACGATGAAGCGCCCTTTGATCGATAATCTGGACGCCCTCCCCTTTCCAGCATGGCATCATTTGAACCTTCTGAAATATTTCGATGGCGGGAAATTGCACCCTTACATTGACATCATAGCCGGCAGGGGATGCCCGAATGCCTGCATCTTTTGTTTATGGCCTCAGGTGATGCATGGAATGCGATTCCGGCTTCGCTCCCCTGAAAACGTGGTGGATGAAATGGAACGGGATATAAAGTTATGTCCCCAGGTATTGAAAGGAGGGGAATTTTTCTTTGAAGATGACACTTTTACTGTAGATAAAAACCGCGCCATGGGAATCTGTGAGGAGATTCTTAAACGGAATCTCAAACTGACATTTTCCGTGAACGCCCGCGTGGATACGGCGGATGATGAGTTATTCCGGATGATGAAACGCGCCGGGTGCCGCGAGCTCCTTGTGGGATTCGAATCCGGCGATCAGGGAATGCTCGATCGAATGCATAAGAACGCCACGATCGAGGATGCCCTGAGATTCATGGAGATCAGCAAAAAACACAGGCTCGATATTCACGGTTGTTTCGTACTCGGGCTGCCAGGCGAAACCAAAGAGACCATAGAAAAGACCATCCGGTTTGCCCTGGGACTTGGACTTCATACCGTGCAATTCTCTGGCGCTGTGCCTTTTCCTGGAACCCGCTATTTCGAATACTGCAAAAAGGAAGGGCTGTTGAAGGCAAAATCCTGGGAGGATTGGCTCTCCGAGGGGGAACAGGCGCAGGTCGTGGATTATCCCGGGCTCACCAAGGCGGAAATTGACTCGAGTATCGACAAGGGACTCAAAAAATTTTACTTCCGCCCAACGTACATGATCCGCTTTCTCTTTCAGACAAGAAGCAGGAAAGATCTGTATCGCAAACTTAGGGGGGCAAAGAATTTTCTTGCATACCTTCTTTCAAAGAAGAAGTAAAAGATTGCGAAGCGCCAAATGCACCCTCCTTCGTTAAACTCAAGGTTTAACTACGGAGGGTAAAAATGCGTAACGGAGGGAGAGAATGAAGGATGAAAGCGAGAAATATGAACCATTGGTGAGTATTGTCATTCCGGCGTATAATTGCGAGAAGTCTATCGCCAAGTGTCTGGATTCCCTTTTCAAGATTAAATATCCCCATTATGAAATCATTATCGTCAACGATGGATCAACGGATTCAACCGGAGAAATATTGAAGCGATATGGGAGCATCCGCGTGATAACCATCGAAAATTCAGGACCCTCCAAAGCGAGAAATATCGGAACCAGGGAAGCAAAAGGTGATTTTATCGCCTATACGGATTCCGATTGTATTGTGTCTCCGGAGTGGCTTGATGAACTATACAAGGGTTTTCAGGATGAACGGACAGCAGGCGTTGGCGGCGATCAGCAAAGCCCGGAGGATGAAACGTTTTTTGGGAAAAACATCCAGGATTTCATGAAGGCAGTGGGGTTTGTCAGCGATTACATGAAAACCGGCGATAAACTCATCAAGACAAGACACAATCCCACATGTAATGTCATGTACCGAAAGAAAGTTCTGCTGGATGCCGGTTTGTTCGATGAAAAACTCTGGCCTGGGGAAGACGTGGATATTGATTTGAAGATCACTCGTTCGGGTTACGATCTTTATTTCAATCCCAGATCTGTCGTTTATCACTACCGCCCTCAGACTTCCCACGCTTTTTCCCGGATGATGAGGCGCTATGGTTGGGCGCAAGGGTATCTCGTAAAAAAATATGGACTATTTCGATTCATACATTATGTACCTTTGATACTCATAACGAGTATTGTCAGCATTCTGGCAACCTGCGCCCTGGGAAAGACCGGTCTCGCCTTTATCGCTGTATTTCTTTGCATGGTTTACCCATTTATCTTATTCATGATCAGAACGAGGAACTGCGCCAGGGCGTTATCCTATTATGATTTGTTTTTTCGTCTTCTCTGGAACTGGAATATCGGATTTTTCAAAGGATTGATACGAAGGTCTAAAACGTGAATGAAAAAAAGAACATCCTGGAGGTTTACTACGAACCTTCCTTCAGCGGGATCACGCGGCATGTGGGGCAGATTGTTGAACATTTAAAGGGAAATCCGGGTTTGTCCTTCCATATTCTATGCTCCACCAATGATGAGAGAATTCCGGAATACTACAAAAAACTCGGAGTACCGGTTGAAACTGTTTCCGGGGCTAAGTATTTCAGCTTCAAAGGGATGTGGAAGGCGTTCCGGATTGTGAAAAAACGCAAAATATCTCATGTTCACATTCATAACCTGCAATCCATATTCTGGGCGAATTCATCCCGGATTATCCTTCCCGGAGTCAAGTTCTACTTTACCCCTCATATCATCAACTTTGAAAATCAATTGGTTGATTCTCTCTTTTATTTTATCTGGCGGTATTTTTCCGTTTTTACGGATAAAGTCATTGCGCTTTCCGGCATACAGAAAATATACCTGGTGGCAAAAGGGATCAAATCCGAGGAGGATATACCTGTCATCCCCAACTCCATCACTCCCATCGATGAAACGATCCTTACCGAGAAATACAAAGAAGAAAATCCTCTGGATATTTCCAGCCCCTCCATTGTGAGCGTGATCCGGCTGGTTCGGCAGAAACAGCCTTTCAAGATTATAGATATCGCCCGGGAGATATGCCGCCATTTTCCCGATGCCACGTTTTATATCGTTGGCGATGGTCCTCTTTATGAAAAACTGCAAAGAAGAATCCTGGAAGAAGGATTGGAAAGACGCGTGATTGTAACCGGCTTCCGAAGGGACGCCTTGAGAATATTACATTGCGCAGATATCGTTCTTTCCACCTCAAAGTGGGAAGGGCTTCCCTACACCCTTCTGGAAGCGATGTATCTTGGGAAACCGATTATAGCAAGCGACATTGACGGGCATCGCCCCCTGATCAAGAACGGGCAGATCGGTTATCTCGCAACATCGAGCGAAGATTATATTCAGAAAATATCCCATCTCCTGGAAAATCGTGAATTGAGGAAAGAGATGGGCGGCGCGGGAAGGAAATATTTCGACCGGTATTTTTCCTTTGACCTTTTCCTGAACAACATAAGGGATCTGTATAAAATATAGAAAGGTTCAAAGGGAAAGATAAATCAATATGACAATTAAAGAAAAGGTCTCCATTATCACTCCTGTTTACAATTGTGAGAAATACATTGAAGAAACCATACGCTCGGTTCAGGAACAAACCTTTGTCAATTGGGAGTGGATCATCTGTGATGATGGCAGTACGGACAAAACCATTGACATTATCAGGGAGCGTATTCGATCCGACAAACGTATAAGGCTGATCTCACAAGAGCATTCAGGATTGCCGGCAAAGGGCAGAAATGGGGCGTTATCCTTGCGATCGGGAGATTTCATCGCCTTTCTCGACAGCGATGACAAGTGGCATCCGGAAAAACTCGCTATCCAGACGCAATATCTCAAGGAGCATCCAGGATGTCATGCGGTGAACGCCTTGTATGAACTGATCGGCGATCCTGAAACTGTAAAATTCCATTCCGGCATTCAGGAACAATCATACCACGAAAAAGCCGATTTTGACGCGATGTTTTTAAAATGCCTCGTGCACATCTCATCGCTCATGATCAGAAACTCCTTGATAAATGAGGTCGGCATATTCGATGAAGATCCAGGGCTTCGCGGAGTTGAGGATTATGATTATCTTCTTCGTTTAACATATCGGCGACCGATTCATCAAATCTCAAGAACGCTTTCCTGTTACAGGATAGCCATGGGCACAGTTTTGCACGATAAAGAATACAACCGTTTTGAAAAAGAAATGAGACTCCTGGAAAAGATGGTGACATCCGGTTATGAAAGGGATAATCGTCGCATCCGGAAAAGAAAAGCCGCGATTTATTACAACAGGGGAATAAACGCCCTGTATCTTTACGGGGGGGCGTTTCGAAAGGATTTCATGCAATCCTTTATTTTAGATAAGACCGATCCAAAGATATTGATCACGCTTTGCTCATCCTGGCTTCCCGCATCGCTTCTGCGTAAATGGCTGAAACTCCTTCTTTCCATGAAAAAGAAAATCAAGACAAGGACATCAAGCAAGGGTTAATCAATCCGGTATAAATACATGCTTCCCGCCTTTTTCAGGAGACAAAGATTTTCTTGCGCCATAGTCAGAAAAAACTCGAGTTCCTTGTTTCCCAATTGGCGCAGTTTTTGATTTTCCGATCCTTTTTTATATCCGGAACCGAACCATTTTCCCGGCAGGTTCAGATCGGCCAGGATGTGAGTATATCCCATTTTTTTCAGTTCAATAGAGGCTTCTTTCGGATTTTCAAATTTCAGCATGGCAAGGGCAAAGATGTTTCCGGATGCGTCCTCCTGATAATCCCGCCTTATATAATACCCGCGTTTTTCCCATAAGAGAAGAATCCTGGATTCCTGGGGGAGGTTTTCATTGATATAATCGATTACAGGCTGGATTCCTGCGGGATTGGCGCGGGAAAGATAGGAAGATTTCGTCTCGAAGCCCATCAGATAATACAGGGGATTGATCGAAGCGAATATCAGAATCTGAGACGCCAGGGTAATTAGGAGCATGATCAGGATGATCCCCTTTAAAGCCTTCATGGCATATGCCATCAGGATATGATCTATGAGTTCCAGGCGATGGATGACATAAGCCAGCAGAATAGTCATGAGAAGAAGAACCGGAGTCAAATATCGCGTAATGGGCTGCATGACATGCCACTGGCAATAGACAATCAGCGCGTAAAACAAAAGCGTTTTCACATGTTCCGGTTTTTTACGGAAGAAAAATATAAATGGGAAAAACATCAAATAAAACGGCGCCGCCAGAGTATCGAAAACCTGCATGGGCCAATCCCCATAAATTGTGGCGTTATAAGGAATAAGGAGGAAATCGAGGAACGAGGAACGGGGATACGCCCCTTTATAGAGAAGGGCGTTTCTTTCCCGCAATTGCGCGATGGGAGATTTTGCATCTGTGGCATTTCCAGTTTGCGTCTTGATTCCTGCAGCAAGGCGCAGGTGGTTGGAAATCCGATACGGGGCGAACGGCATTCCGTATAACAGGGTATTTTTGATCATCCAGGGGGAAAAGACGGCAAGAGCCACGGCTCCATAGATGAACAGACTTGAAATCCATGCCTTCCATTTATTTTTCCATTCCCCAATCCCATAGAAGAAAAATACGCCGATGATTCCCATTATGCCGAAAAGGGTTGTATATTTGACGCCCAGGCTGAATCCCGCGCAAACCGCGGAGAAATAAAAGTAATAATTTCTCCGGAGATTTTTTTCGGAACGGGAGCAGCCATCCCTCCAGATCAAGAGGGAGAAAATCATGACGCCTTCAAAAAAAGCCAAACCAAGATCGACGTTGGCGCGGGAGCTGATATAATATACAAGCCAGCTGCAATAAAAAAAGGCGCAGGGAAGAAGCGCATTGAACGTAAAAAACTTTTTTACAAAAGCCCAGATCAAAGCCAGGCACAATACGCCAAAATAAAAATTGATCAGTTTTGCCAGAATATCGCTGTGCAACAGCATGGCGAAAGCATAAAGCATCTCGACATTCTGGGGAAATTTAGCCTGCTCCCCCATGTTTTCGATGATAACGAATCCATGATTCCGGATATAGGTTTGCGGGACATTCAGATGATATTGCTGTTCATCGAGCCCGCTGGGCGGCGCCAGGGCGAAAAGAAGATTCATCAGGATAAATAAAACAAGGATAAAGACAAGCGTGACATCAAAGAGGGAGGATAATGAGGGTATCCTTATCTTGAGCGACTTGATTGCCCGGATCAAATCCTTGTAACTTAAAATGCCCAATAATATCAGGAGAAATATCACAGCGGGCTTTGTCAGAAGGTGAATAAACGCCAGAATGGCGGTACCGAAGGCGAAAATCATAAATCCCATCGCTGAGGAAACAAGAAAAGACGCCATAGGCTCCATCTCGATACGGGACAAGAACCGGATCAGGGTTCTCCCCAGGCTATAAGCCAGCAATGCCAGAAAGAAAAGGATCAGGAGGGGAAGAATTGTAGAATCCAGAAGATTGAAAGCCTTCGCATAGGTTTTATGATTGTTGACATATTGAAAAAATATAAAAACAACCCATACGAGCGCAAATAAACCGGGGAGATTTTTGATTCCATGAGTTTTCATATTCACTTCCAACTTCCGTGAATCAAAATAATTTCATAAAGATATGTCAAGAAAACATATATTTTTTTGACTTTGTGATCAATTGAATATATCAAATAGATTATTGGGGAATCGCCTTCATTATCTTTTGCTCTTCCACAGGGTATTCCAGAGTTCGTCGCTTGAATAAATATAACCGACCTTTTCGATCCACCAATTCATATTTCTTTTCCAGCAGTAAAGACAAATCCCGATGCGTCCTGAAAACATTCAGATCGGGCGAAGGGGCGTAATACAAGAGATAATCGAATGGAAACACGCGCATAAAGCCGGGGCTAAGATAGCAGATCACCTTGCGGCGGGCAAAATATTTCGCCAGATGGCCGGAAACAGCCAACGAGGCGTCCCGTGGCGCCAAACCCTCCATATTTTTTGCGGCTTCAAGTTCAAGAGGCGTTACATAATGCAACGCCTCATCCTTGTTTCTCTCCCCTTTTAAAACATATACATAAACCTCGCTTGGAAAGATCATGAAAAGGCAAAGCAGAAATATGATGGCAGTTACAAGGCGTATAGAACGTTTGCCGTAAATTCCCCTTTTTTCAAAGAGCCCGGTAAGACGCGGAACAGCCTTCAGCAAGGCGTAATATATGAATGGAATCATGGGAACCGTATAGTGTTTCAATAAGCTGGCGCCAAAGAGACGACTGCTCAGGAGATTCTCCCCCAGCTGGGGCAATATAGGGATCAGCGTCAAGGGTTGGAAAAGAGGCAGGAACAACAAGGGGATCACGAGCTGCAAAAGGTAAAAGACCTTTTCCTTTTGAAGCGCAAATCCAAGGAAAAATCCGGGATTCCGGAAAAAGTTTTGAATTATCTCAGGGAAGGAATGCCCGATTTCTTTGGGAAAACGGTACTGAATCATGCTGGAAGAAACCGGCGCGCCACGCAGGAGCGGCATGATGATGAAAAAACTCCAGATCATCCATGCAAAAGATACAAGGACAAGATGGCGCCCTGTTTTCCGCATTTGAGATCGGAATAATAAAGATATGCCCCAGAATAAAAACATCAGGGAAAACGTTTCCCTCCATACCAGAGAAAAGATAACAAAAACCCAGAAAAGGCGTTTATTTCCCGATTCCAGCGCCAGAAAAGTCGCAAACAAGAATGGCAAGACAAAGGGCGTTTCATGAAAACCGGAAAAGGCTGCTCCCAGCGTGGGAGCATAACACCAATAGCAAAGCGTCACCAGGAAAGAAGATGCCTCATCCTTGAGAATTCTGAGGGATAGAAGGAATAAGGGAATGCCGGCAAGGGCAATCGCCAAACTTTGAAGGAAAAGAAGGGTATGAGGCTTGGGAAAAAGGGCGTAAAAAGGCACAAGCAGAAACAGCCCCGGAGAAAAATGCACACCCAGGTGATTCCCGAATTCATAAAAGTTCCAGAAAATATGCCCATGAAGCGTATTCCAGAAGGAATTCTCAAAAATGAAAAGATCGTGGAAATTATATCCCTTTTTATAACGGAGAAAATTGACTGTTACGAGAAACAGGAGATAAAGAATGGAACAAACGCATATAGCGTTAAACCAGGGGGAGCGTCTTTTGCCGTGAAAATACGCATCCTTTTCTTCTTTTCTAACCAAAACCATAATAAAACTATACTAAAAACCTTTCATGATTCAAGTCAAGAAGGAGAATTATGTTGATCTATCGGGAAAAGTCCTGATAATCCATGAAATAAATGAGGAACGGAAATATGAGAATAAGATTTGTCCTTCCATTTTTGATCTTGATCAGTATAATCCTGAACCAACCGGCATTATGCCAAAGCCCGGAAAATCTTCTGAAAAACGGGGATTTCGAATCAGGAGAAATCTTCCCCGAGGCATGGGAAAGACCTGATCGTTTGACCGTATTTCTCGTGAAAGAGCCCTCCCCTTCCAACCCGGAAAACAAATGCCTTAAAATGGATACGGATGTATATATGACGGATTGGGAAAAACGAAAGAAAGAGATGGAAAAGAACCTGGATACCCTGCCATGGACAAAAACGCCTACAAAGGGGAAAAAATACAATACAATCGGGGGAAATAACGGGGTGTCCCTATACAGCGATCCCATACCAGTTGAAACAGGAACCACCTACACCCTCAGCCTCGATGTCAAATCGCACCAGACTTCCGGAACTCCGAAAATATTTGTGAAAGGTTACACCCTTCACAAAGGGAGAATGAGAGAGATTTATAAAACATATTTGAATTGCAGATTCAAGGGAACGGATTGGCAACATTTCGAGCAGAACTTTCATCCTACCTCCAGAACGCCAAGGGTTACAGAGATGCGCGTAATGATCTTTTCCTACTGGCCCCCCGGGGAATACCGGTTCGATAATATACAGGTCTTTAAATGATTCCAATTGAAATTTACCTTTGATTATAACTGTCTCTTGCGTGATTTTTTTTGAAATACTTGTTTGACAATTGATTTTGATTTGCTATCCATAATATGTCCTATTTGATGGGATTTGCTTGATTTTCCGCAAAATAAATTGGAGGAGTGAACATGAACCGAAAAAAATTTGCCGTAAGCATGCATTTCTTCCTCTTTGCCTTTTCTCTCATGATAATATTCAACCCGGCTCGGATCGACGCGGGCTCAGTCATTGTGTATGTGGATATCAATTCCCCGGCGGGAGCGCCAACTGGATCTTCCTGGGATATGGCTTACAAGAGCATTCAGATCGCTATCATGAATTCGAGTATCGGGCAGGAAATATGGGTGGCGAACGGCGTTTATCACGAACGGATTTCCCTGGGCGCATCGGATAAACTGTACGGGGGATTCGAGGGATACGGCGGTCTCGAAGAAACCCAGAGAACCCAGAGAGACTGGACAAAAAACATCTCTATCATAAACGGGACTCTGTTCAATGGAGTGGGATTATCGAAAGAAATCAAGGGCGTTGCCAATCTTCACACTGTAACCATGGATGGATCGACAACATGCGCCCTGGATGGTTTTACCATAACAGGTGGAGCAGCGGGTAGTGAGCCTCCCAACAACATGGGGGGAGGAATCTATTGCAACGGCATAAATAACGCCAACACGATTGCCAATTGCGTCATTGAAAACAATTTTTCAGAATACGGAGGCGGGATGGCGTTTATCAACGCATCTCCGGTAGTAACCAATTGCGTCATTTCAGAAAATGAAGCCGGATCCGAAGGCGGCGGAATATATATTTATGATAATTCCAGCCCGGTTTTCTGGAATTGCAGCATCGGGAACAATATATGCGATTTTACAGGGGGAGGCGTTTATGCGGAGTCATCCTCAACCACATTCACCAATTGCCTGATCTTCAATAATGAGGCATACGACAGTTGTGGAGCAGGATTTTTCTGGATGGGCTCCTGTCTAGGTTTGATCAATTGCTCTATTAGCGGAAATTCATCGCCTGACTTCGGTGGCTTATATACGGATTCAATCGACCAATTGAATATAGTCAACGCCATTTTCCATCAAAATAACGATATTGCCCTTACATCTTATTTTTCTAATCTGATCCTGTCCAATTGCCTGTTTTACGGAAATCCCAATAGCGCCATATACCACCAAATCTATGGATTCTATGATGATGAGGAGGTCGATAACTTCAACGCCGATATCCCCGGCGCCCAGGATAATATAACAGGCGATCCCCAGTTTGTGGATTGGGAAGGCGGTGATCTCCGAATCATGTCTTGTTCCGCAGCGGTAGATCAAGGGACATGGATCGGCGCGCCCGCCAAGGATATCGACGGCATGAATCGTCCCAAAGACATCCCTGGAATCGGGGCTGATGGAACGCACACGGAATACGATATCGGCGCCTATGAGGTTCAAGACATGCTTCGCCTGGATGTCTATCCTCCGGTATTGAAATTAAACCAAGCCATCAACCAGGGCGCTATTATCAAACCTGTGATCCTTGCCAATATCGGAATCGGGTCCATCGAGTTTACAACCATTACCCTCTCCGGTTCGCTCGATTTCTCCTTTGCCGATCTTCCCGATATGGATAGCCTTCCTGTTTGTTCCAGGCGTGAAGCGTTCATTTCCTTCGATCCCTCGAGCATAGGATTGATCACAGGAACGCTTACTGTGGAAAGCAACGATTTGATCAATCCCGAAACCAAGGTATCCCTCGAGGGAAATGGAACCAACGAACGCCCTCTCGCCGGGCAGTATCATACGGGAGGAGCCCTTGATTTTCAGGATATAAACGATCGGGTGATCATACCGGATTTCAATAATTTCCCAATCGGAGCCATGACCGTTGAGTTTTGGATGAGGAGTTCCTCCTCCAATGCCGGCATCTTATCCTACGCTGCGGAATCCCCGGGATCGCCTAATGAATTTTATATTTTCGACCAATCGAGTCTCGTTATTGCGATAGGCAACGCCGCCGTTGACACGGATGTTGCGGTCAATGATGACAAGTGGCATCATATCGCCGTAACCTGGGATAGTAATCTGGGAGATCTCAGGCTTTATGTAGATTATGACATGGCTTATAAAGGAACGCTTAGACCGGGTTATGCTATACAGGGAAACGGGACCCTGGCGTTTGCCGAGGAACAGGATGCGGTGGGAGGCGGTTTCGATCCGAACCAGGCTTATATCGGATGGCTGGATGAGGTTCGAATCTGGAATAATGTTCGAATCATAGACCATATATTCGGTTTCATGCATGAGGAACTCTATGGGAATGAGACAAACCTCGTTGGTTACTGGAAATTCAACAATGTCAGAAACTCCCATGTAGAAGACAGCTCGGGTGATGGGAATCACGGAACAATACAGGGCAGCCCCCACTGGTTGACGCCCTCCCCGGCTGATATTGTCAACAAGAACGCCACAGTGGGAGCGAATATTGACAGGGATACGGTATTCACCCTTTCCGGCTTCGATCTTGATGGGGACATTCTGACAGCGTCGCTGACCCTGCTTCCCTTTACAGGTCAATTATACCAGTATGACAATGGATCTCGCGGAACAGCCATTAATTCTGTTCCCACAGTAGTATCTGATTCTCAAAACCGGGTGATTTACGCGCCCCCTGCGCCCGGAAAGATGAAAACCGCAGTCAATAATCTGCAATATAAAGTAAACGATGGATTCCAGGAATCCATCAATGCAGCCAACCTGAATTGGGAATTTTCCGATCGGGAGATCGAGGTAAGCGGCGGCGCCCATAATTTCGGTTTGGGACTAATCGGAGAACCTCCCGATCACACGCACCTGATCACCATCACGAACGACGGAACAACTACGCTGACTTTTTACGGAAACGAAGTGGAACTGATTGGAGCCAATCCGGAGGACTTCATCATTTCGAGCGATACGGAAGAATCGGCGCTTGCATCAGGGCAAAGCCGCGAAGTCGAGATATCCTTCGCTCCCCAAACCAAAGGAATGAAAACGTCAAAACTGCATATCTCGAGCGATGATCTGGATGAACCGGTCGTTGAAATCGGATTACTGGGTTTCGGCGATACGCGCCCTCTTGCGGGCAAACTTTCCGCAGGATACGCCCTCGATTTCACCAAAGTGGAAGATCGCGTGATCATCAACGATATCGCCAATCTCTCAACAGACAGTTTGACCGTATCCTGCTGGTTGAAAAGCGGAGAATCCGGAGATGGCGTCATATCCTATGCGGTTCCGAAAAATGATAACGAGATTCTGATATATAACCAGGCGAACCTTGATTTATATATACATAATAAGCATATCGTTACGGGAGTGTCCTTTAACGATAACGACTGGCATCATCTGGCGGTAACCTGGCAAAGCCTGGATGGCTGGGTTAACGTTTACAAGGATGGCGATCTGGCGGCGACAGGCACCTTGGCTATGGGATCGAGCCTTAAAAACGGCGGCGTCCTGGTTTTTGGCGAGGATCAGGACTTCATGGGAGGAGGATTTCAAACAGGACAGGCTTATATCGGCGACTTGGATGAAGTCAGAATCTGGAACAAGGTCAGAACCCGTGAAGAAATCCTGGAAGACATGAATCGCGAACTCACAGGCGATGAATCCGGGCTCGTGGGATACTGGAGCCTCAACGAAGGCGCAGGCGCTACGGCATACGATTCGACATCCAACAACAAAAACGGGGCTCTTTCGGGATATCCCGCATGGATTCACTCTTTTGCCATGAAGGGAATTATTCACAATTTCCATATCTTTGCCCCGAATGATGAAGACACCACCATCACCCTTTGTGGCATAGATGGTGATTGGGATGTTCTCAAGGCGATCATTACCAACATCCCGCCCGAACAAAAAGGGGAACTGTATCAACTGGCAGCCCCGGGACCTGTTCGCGGCGCAAAGATCACGACTATCGATACAGAGCTGACGGATCCCGAAATGCGCCTCGTATTCGCCCCCAATTCAACTTCAGATGGTTTTACAGCCATCATCGGATGGAAGGTGAACGACAACTTGGTCAATTCCAACAATATCGGCAATTATGCGGTTACGGTGAATGCCACCCAGATCATTCTTGATTATCTATTGGGCAAGACATTGCTTCTTCCTCTTCAGAGAGAGATACTGGATTTGAACGGAGACGGGACCGTGGATATCGCCGATGTGATTACGTATTACATGCTGAATTGATATTTTCAACCAATAATCCCAAAATATTCCATCCTTTATAAGAAAGGCTGCTTTATATAATGGAAGGAAAACCGATAATTCCAGTATATTTAAACCAACGAATTGTTTTTGACCTCTTGGCAATGCTTGAGGGAGGAATATGTCAAGTTACAAGAGTTGCTTCCTCTCAACAAAAAACCGAATCGAATGAACGTAGATATGGTGCAGAGTTTGGATTGAGTAAGGCATTGTCATCTCTTCTTAGTATTATGGTTTCTGGAGAGAGTAGAAAATCTGAAGGTAACGAAAAAGTATTACATAAAGATGAAGAACGGATTCATACTCCCGCATCTCTATTTTATCGTCTTAGAAATCAACTTCGGAAAGAAAGCTATCTTCATGTATTAACCGAACCACTCCTTCCCAATGAGCATGATTTGGTAGAATTTGAAGCATCCATGATAAGGAATCCCCTCATTCATACAATGGATTCTTTCGTTTCTATAATAGAAATGGCTCTTTTATTTGAAAATCAAGATATTAATGTTAAAGGGAAACAATAAAATATAAAAAATACAGAAAATGAACGGCTTCTCAAACAAATGAAAGTTTTCAGCGAAAAACTTAAAAGTGGGGATACTGTAGACATGGTGGCTCAAGGAATTGCTGGTGAACATCAAGCAATTGTTACTCTTGAAATTGAATATCTAAATGATCCAACAATGGCGGATTTGGTTGATGGAAGATTTACCGTTGTTGGTAAGGTGATCAGAATTGTATCGAAAGGAGATACAATCAGTCTTATTCGAAAGTCTGCTTTTACTTTAGCGCCAAAGAATATCCTTGAAAACATGAGGAATATTTTATCTCAGCTTTCGGATTCTAAGGGATTTAATCTTCCAGAAATAAAATGGGAATTAGAAGGACCTGCGTTTCAGATTATTCCAATAGCAATATTCTCATAAAAAAGCCATCCCAAATCATTTTTAGATTTTTGAACAAAATATTTGTTATGTTTTTTCGGATAAAAGATTTATATATATTGTTTCATTCACTCAAGTATTGACATTTCAAAGTTGTCATTTTAATGTCTATTATTATTAGTAGTATGTAGGGAAAATAAATTGTTTAAATCAAAAGAATCATCAATCCAATTGAAACTTTTTCCTGATCCTCCAAAGCAAAAGATGGAGATAAATAATATTCTTTCTCCCAAAGCATACACAGGATTAGCGAGTTTCCATAAATACTGGGGGAAGAAACCGATTGAAAGTCTTTCATTCATTATCGAGCAACTAACAAAGGAAGGAGATATCGTCGCTGATCCATTCATTGGATCCGGGTTGATTGCAAAAGAGTCTCTCGAATTGGGAAGAAGGTTCATCGGAATAGATATTAATCCATTTTCTATTGAATTAACCAAATTGTTTCTTCAATTACCTTCTTATGATTCTTATCTTCATGCCCTTCAAAATATGGAGAAAATAATAAAACCTTTTATTGATGAAAGTTACCGTATGTATGATGAAAGGATCGGAACGCATTATCTATGGGAAAACAACAAATTGGTATCTGTTTGGACCAAAAATGTCAAGAATTCAAAGGAAATACTTACGCCCAATTCAATTGACATCTCTTTAGCAGAAAAATACTCATCGTATAAACCTCAAAGGCTGCGCCAGATGAGGTTCTTTACAAATTCCCGAATCAACGCTTCACCCTCAATTACCCTCAATGATATTTTCACGGGAAGAGCCTTGAGAAATATTGAACTTATTCTTGGTTATATTGAAGAACAAATAAATCCACAGGTTAAAAGGGCGCTTTTCCTGACTTTAACATCAGCTTCAGGCCAAATGTCAAATATGGTATTTGCCATAAAAAACAGAAACAAAAATAATGGCAAACCTTCGCGATCATCCAACGCTATTGAAGTAGGAAGTTGGGTGATCGGTTATTGGAGGCCCAAATTCCATTTTGAAATAAATGTATGGAATTGTTTTGAGAACAGGGCAGGTAAACTTCTCCGTATTCTCAAGAATGAAGGACAAAGTCGAAAATATTTCTTTTCAGAAAACAGCAAGGATTTTTGGAATGAGAATACCCCGGCTCTCCTAATAAATAATGACAGCAGAACAGTTTTACAAAGAACGCCGCCTAATTCCATATCTCTTATCTGTACCGATCCTCCCCATAGTGATAGAATTCCTTATCTAGAACTTAGTGAATTATGGAATTCTATCCTTGGTAAGGAGACAAACTTTGAAAATGAAATTGTTGTTTCAAATGCCAAGGAGAGAGAAAAATCAAAAAGAGAATATAATAGGGACATGGAAGAATTTTTCAGAATTTCGGAACGTTGTCTCGTACCCAACGGATACATAGCTCTTTTCTTTAATGCCAGAGACTCCGAGAGCTGGGAATATATAAAAGTATTGGAAAAATCAGCAAAAGACCTCCGTTATTTAGGTTGTTTCCCTATGTTCTACTCGGCTACTTCTGTTATTCAGGATAATAGAAAAGGAGGGATGAAAAGCGATTACATCCTCTTTTTTATAAAACAAGGACAGCGTTCTTGTTTTTCATTTAACCTTTTTTCAAAATTCCCAAATTGGTCATATTCTCTTCCCGAAAGGTTAGAATAGCCGTGAAATACACATTTGAATCTTCTCTCAAAGCTTTTAATAATGATAATATAAATCTACTTGGTTGCTCACCCGAAGGTGTTAGATTTCTTAAACTTCGTTCATTATCAAGAAGTGAATTAATGACCCGCTTAGCTGATAATTATGGAGTTGCTTTTACTGGACTTAAAGGCATGAATCTATTGAAAACTCTTTATGATTCCAAAATATCTGATTTACAAATTGATGAATTCATTAAGTCTTCATATAAAAAAGAAAGAATAATAAGAAGACAATCAGAGGATTCACTGATTAATGAACTATACAAGGTTTCTTCTTTTGAATGGGGAGGATTGCATCAAAACAGCCTCGAAAAAACGATTGTAGATAATTATGTAAAAAGAATAAGATCGTTTGATGAATTGAACTCATGTATCGAGAACGAATTACACAATAGTCTTAGAGCTTATGTTACATCTTCCTGGTATAACCACTGGACATCTATAATAATTGAAGATGTTTTTCGAGACCATCAAAAAGTATTACCGGCAATTGGACTTATAAAGAAAGTAGATTTCTTTGTTAAAAACATACCTTTTGATTTGAAAGTAACTTATCTACCTGAAGGTTATATAAAATTGGAGGACTTATGGACAAAAGTGAAGGACCACCCATCTGAAGAAGCAAGAGAATTAATTCACCAACTTAGAGACAAGAGACTAAAAATTCTCGATTTGGCTAAGAACAAACCATCACGGTTGATAAAATGGCTTTATGAAAATCAAGGAGTCCGCCGATTTGACTCTGCAAACAGGCTTTTTCTTGTTCTTGTAAATTGTGAAAATTTCTTTGAATCATGGAAACTTAAAAGAGCTAAGCCATTGTTAATAGAAAAAATACACGGTCATTTTGATTTGTTGGATGATCTCCCAGGATTTGAGATTACATTTCGATGGGAAAACGTAAACTATAGAACTCGTTCTGATATTATTTTCATCGATCATAATCGATAAATATAGATCATAGAGTTATAAGAAATCAGGCGTTCTTGAGGCGGGGATCGAGGGCGTCGCGAAGGGCGTCGCCGAAGAGATTGAAAGCCAACACGATTATAAACATGGCGATCGTCGCTGCGGCGAATTGCCACCATACCCCCCGTTGCAGCTCCTGCCGCGCGCTCTGGATCATGTTTCCCCAACTCGG